>NZ_JALKAT010000005.1:0-164795 GCF_023015685.1 Isoptericola sp. S6320L | reverse complement strand
GTCCCCGCGCACCGGGGACCCGACCGGCACCCCGGCCCGGCCGAGCGGCCGGGCCCGACAGAGAGGAAGAGACCATGTCCAGACCAGCACGAGGAGCACGCCGGATCACGGCAGCCCTCGCCGGGACGGCCGTCGCGCTCGCCGGTGCCCTCGGCGCCGTCGCCGCGACCAGCGCCTCCGCCGCGCCGACATCGTCCGGCGACAGCGCCATCAACGGGTTCCGCAACGTCGGCTACTTCACGCAGTGGGGCGTCTACGGGCGCGACTTCCAGGTCAAGGACCTGGTGACCTCCGGCGCCGCCGAGACGCTCACCCACATCAACTACTCCTTCGGCAACATCCACCACGAGAGCCTCGAGTGCTTCGTGGCGAACAAGGCGCAGGGCACCGGGCCGAACGGCTCCGACGGTGCGGGCGACGCCTGGGCCGACTTCGGGATGGGCTACACCGCGGCGAACTCCGTCGCCGGGGTCGCCGATACCTGGGACCAGCCGCTGGCCGGCTCGTTCAACCAGCTCAAGCAGCTCAAGGAGCTGCACCCCGACCTCAAGGTCATGCTGTCGATCGGTGGCTGGACCTGGTCGAAGAACTTCTCGCGCGCCGCGGCCACGGCCGCGTCCCGGGAGAACTTCGTGTCCTCCTGCATCGACCTCTACCTCAAGGGCGACCTGCCCGTGATCGACGGTCGCGGCGGTCCCGGAGCCGCTGCCGGCGTGTTCGACGGCATCGACATCGACTGGGAGTGGCCCGGCACGAACAGCGGGCTGGAGGGCAACCACGTCGACGAGGAGAACGACGCCGAGAACTTCCGGCTCCTGCTCGCCGAGTTCCGGGAGCAGCTCGACGCCTACGGGGCGCAGACCGGGGAGGAATACCTGCTCAGCGCGTTCCTCCCGGCCAACCCGGAGGACATCGCCGCCGGCGGCTGGAACGACCCGCGGATCTTCGAGTCGCTCGACTACGGCAACGTCCAGGGGTACGACCTGCACGGCGCCTGGGACCCGGACCTGACCGGCCACCAGATCAACCTG
Source organism: Isoptericola sp. S6320L (assembly GCF_023015685.1). Classification (NCBI taxonomy): domain Bacteria; kingdom Bacillati; phylum Actinomycetota; class Actinomycetes; order Micrococcales; family Promicromonosporaceae; genus Isoptericola; species Isoptericola sp. S6320L. The sequence goes on along the minus strand of NZ_JALKAT010000005.1, from coordinate 163,764 downwards.
TACGACGACCCGGCGGACACCCGTGAGCCGAGCCGGCAGTTCTCCGTGGACACCGCCGTCCAGGAGTACGTCTCGGCCGGCGTGGACCCGGCCCAGCTCGGCCTCGGCATGGCCATGTACGGCCGTGGCTGGCAGGGTGCGACCTCCTCGGACGCCTGGGGACCGGCGACCGGTGCGGCTCCGGGCACGTGGGAGGCCGGCATCGAGGACTACGACGTGCTGCGGAACGTCGGCACGGAGTACTACGACGCCACGCTCGGCGCGGCCTGGCGCTACGACGGCAACCAGTGGTGGTCCCTGGACACGCCGGCCACCGTGGCGCAGAAGTCCGCGTACGTCCGGGACGAGGGTCTCGGCGGCGCGATGTGGTGGGACCTCTCCGGTGACGACGACGCCGAGCTGCTCGACGCCGTCGCCGCGGGGCTCTTCAGCGGCCCGGCCGGACCGGTCGACCCCGGCACGCCGGACCCGGACCCCACGCCTGACCCGGACCCGACGCCGGACCCGGACCCGACGCCGGACCCGGACCCGACGCCGGACCCGGACCCCACGCCCGACCCGGACCCGACCTGTGGTGACGGGTGGAGCAGCGGTGCGGTGTACACCGCGGGCGACGTCGTCTCGTGGGACGGGCACAGCTGGCGGGCCAAGTGGTGGACGACGGGCGAGGCCCCCGGCACCACCGGCGAGTGGGGCGTCTGGGAGGACCTCGGTACCTGCTGAGAGCGCAGCGCGGGCTGGTTCCCGCGCCGCACACGCACGACGCCCCCTCCCGCGGCCCGTCGGGAGGGGGCGTCGTGCTGCGCTCGTCCGCCGGTCTACTCGCTGCCGACGGCCCCGCGGCGGCGGCGGACGACCACGACGATCACGGCGCCCGCGGCGAGGAGGCCGGCTGCGACGGCCAGCAGGCCGAGGACCTCGCCACCCGTCTGCGGCAGGAACGGCGTCGACGCACCCGGGTCCGGAGGGCCGGCCACCGTGGTGCCCGGGGGTGGCACCTCCTCGTCGATGCAGCCGTCGGTGTCCTGCGGGAAGGTCACCGGGACGGTCACCTCGGGGTTGACGGCGAACGTGACGTCGACGGTGCCGACCGCCCAGCCGAAGTCCCGGGTGTTCTGCCACATGTTGTTGACGAGCTCCCAGCCGTCCTCGGCGGACAGCTCGACGAACCGCTCGGGGTAGGCGCCGGGCCAGAGCACGCGGCCCTGGAGCGGCTGGTCGGTCTGGACGAAGTCCTCGCCGTCCGGGTTCTGCCAGGTCAGGGTCACCGTCGTCTCCGGCGTGCCCGTCACGGTCACCCCGTAGTCGAGGTAGGTCACGCCCTCCGAGCACAGGGGGGTGAGGGTGTCGACCTCGATCGTCGGCTCGTCGACCTCGGGCGGGTTCGTGGCGCAGTCCGGGGAGGACGGCGGGTAGCCGACCGTCCGCGTCGCCGACGGGTTGACCTCGAAGAGGACCTCGACCGACGGGCGGACCCAGTCCCACTCGTCGCCCACGACCCACTCGCCGTCGACGAGGCTCCAGCCCGGCCAGTCCGTGGGGTTGCCGGCACCGTCGACCTCAGCGCCCGGCCAGAGGACCCGCCCGGACAGCGGCTGGTCGGCGACGACGTAGTCGTCGCCGGAGGGGTTCACGAACGTGATCGTCACGGCGTCGGGCGGTGGCTCGACGCCCTCGGTGACGGCGTCGTACTGCAGGTACGGCACGTCGCCGTCGCAGATCGGCTCCAGGATCTCGAGCTCGAGGTTCTCCTCGGGCTCCTCCGCGTAGCCGGTCACGCTCGGGGACGGGCTCGGCCCGTCGTCGGTGTCGGCCACCGCGAGCGTCCCGCCGCCGAGCACGACGACGGCACTGAGGCCGAGCGCCATGAGTGCGCGTCGCCGCGCGCGTGGTGCCGAAGTCATCGGTCCGTCCCCTTTGGTGTGCCGTGCCCTGGTGCGCCGTGCGCCGGAGTCCCTGCGCGCCTTTCACGCTAGCCACGGCGCGGCGGCGCGGGTATGTCTGGTACGGGTGAAAGCGGCCGGACGGCCGTTTTCACCCGCAGAACGGGACCTCGAGCTCGCGGAGCCCGGACGTGCTCGCCGTCGGGGTGGACCACACCTCGAGGCGGCCGGGGACGCCGGTGCCCTCGCCGCGCGCCGCCGCGGCCGAGGCGGGCACGGCGACCTCGATCGTCGTCGTGCGCCCCGGGCGCAGCGTCACGCCGATGGTGGTGTTCTGCCGGCCGTGCACGGCCAGGCTCGACCCACCGACCGGGGCGCCGTCCTGGGTCAGGGCCGGTGCCCCGCCGCCCTGCGGCCCCGCAGCCGTGAGGTTGACGACGACGTCCCCCCGGCGCGGGTCGTCCTCGGGGCCGGCGACGTAGAAGGGCAGGTCGCGGGCCGTCTCGCGGTCGAGCCGGTTGGTGAGCGTCACCGCCACGGTGTCGAGGCGGCCGTCGCCGGTGCACACCGACCTCGCCAGGTCCAGCTCGACGTCCAGGTAGGCGGACATCTTGCCGACCCTCGTGTCCTCGAGGAACACGCCGACGGCGTCCGCGGTCCGCTCGGCACCGAACGTCCCGGCGATCAGCGTCCCCGTGAGCAGGTCCTGCTCGTCCGGATCCGCCGACCAGGTCAGGAGCCGGTGCTGCGCCGCCGCTCGCTGGAACGCCGGCAGGACGGCGCTGACCTCCATGTCGCTCGACGTGATGCCGGCGAACGTGGCCGCGGCGACGGCCGCGAAGAGCTGGTCGGCCTCCTCCGGCTGCAACGTGTCGTAGACCCGGCGCAGCAGCAGGTCGACGACGTTCTCCGCGCCGACCTCGACGCTGTCGCTGCCGACGGCGGCGGCGACCTCCTCGGGGAGCGGGACCTGGACCGGCCCGGTCACCTCGAGCAGGAACGACAGGGCGACCGGGTCGGTGGCGACGACGCCGTCCACCGTCTCGCCCTGCGAGCGCGCCCACATCTCGGCGGCGGCGGCGCCGGTCGTCGTGAACTCCGGGGTGGCCGTCACGTCCTGCACGAACCGTCCGATCCGCTCCGAGTAGGCCGCCTCCTCCTCCGGGTCGAGGGGGACGACGCTCTCCTCGAACGGCCCGACGTCGCCGCTGGCCGCCTGCTTCTCTATCGTCACCCGGCCGTCCTCGACGGCCATCAGGGTGAGGGCGCCGGGGATGCCGCCGGCGGCCCGCAGCTCGCCGTTGTTCATGCCGAGCAGCAGGTACTGGCGGGGTTCGTCCGCGCCGAGCATCGGTGGCAGGAGAGTCGTGACACGCTCGGCGGTCGCCGTGATGCCCGCGAGCTGATCGAGCCGCGCGTCGAGCGCGACCAGCGGTTCCACGAGCTCGGTGCGGATCCGGGTGGGATCGACCTGGTCCAGCTCGGCCCGCGCCTCGTCGAGGGTCACGCGTGCGGCGGACGCCTGCCCGGCCACCGCGGCGAGCGGGGCCAGGTCGATCCCGCCGTCGTCGGTGCGGCTGGTCGCCGCCGCCGCGTCGGCCGTCGCGGCGAGCGCCGGCAGCACGTCCGCGGCGAGGTCGTCGAGGGCCGCGGCGACGCGCTGGACGGCGTCCACCGAGGGGCCGATCACCGGCAGGTAGGAGGCGAGGTCCCACAGCACGCCGTCGGTGGCGTCCCGCGCGATCGCGGTCTGCTCCTGCAGCGCGATCAGCTCGGGGGCGTCCGTCATCGACCGGCCCGACTCCTCGAACAGCCCCGTGCGCAGCGTCTCCTCGACGGCGGGGACCTGCGCGGCGGCGTCCTGGAGCGCGTCGCGGGCCGTCAGGGCGTCGCGGATCATCAGCACCGCGGCGACCAGGACGGCGATGACGAGCACGACCATCGTCGCCAGCACCCAGCGCAGGGCACGGCGCCGCGGCCGCACCCTTCGCAGGTCCGCTGCACCGCCCGTCTCGACGGTCATACCGGCAGCGTACGTGGCCGGCCGACCGCGAGGTCAGCGTGTCGAAGGGTGAAACCCGCCTCGACGTGCTGCAAGGCTGGGGGTCCTCGTGACACAGAGCAGGCAACCGGCACGCGGACCGTCGCAGCGCCGCGACCACCGACCGCAGGAGGCACCGTGACCCCCGACGTGGCGACCGAGCACGACGACGCCTGGTTCGACGCGCTGTTCGCCGCGCACGCGGGTGCCGTGCACCGCTACTTCCTGCGCCGGCTCCCGGCCGGCGACGGGTCGCGGGACGAGGCCGAGGACCTCGCCGCCGACGTGCTCGCCACCGCCTGGCGACGCCGCACCGACGTGCCGCGCGGGGCGGAGCTGCCCTGGCTCTACCGGACCGCCGGTTACGTGCTCGCCAACCACCGGCGCAAGCACCGCGCCCTGCCGGTGGCCGCCGTGCCGGACGAGCCCGACGACGTCGACCCGGCGGTGCTCGCCGTGACCGACGACCGCGTGCGCCGGGCGCTGGCCGGGCTGTCGCCGCGGGACCGGCGCATCCTGCTCCTCGTCGCGTGGGACGGGCTCGGGGGCGACGACCTCGCGGAGGTCCTGGGCGTCGGCCGTGGCGGCGCCGACGCCGCCCTCTCCCGCGCCCGTGCCCGGCTGCGCGACGTGTGGGCGCAGGGCGACGAGGACGCCTCCGAGGGCGACGCACCGCCCGGGGCCACGTCCGACGGGACGCAAGGAAGCCGCCCGTGACGACACAGGCAGGGTGTCGAAGCGCGCACGCCCCGAGGAGGTCGTGATGAACACCGAGGACGAGTCCTTCGAGCGGCTCGCCGCCGCGGACCCGGCGGCCGACGCGGAGCCGCGGCCGGGTGTGCTCCGGGCCAAGGTCGACGCGCTGGCCGGCACGCCCGCGCAGGTGCCGTCGTCGGGCACCGACGAGCTCGCCGGGCGGCGGGAGCGGCGCCGGGCACCGTGGCTGGTGGCCGCGGGCGTGGCCGGTGCCGTGGCGCTGGGCGGCGGCGGGTACCTGCTCGGTGCGGCCGGTGCCGAGGGCGGGGCACCCACGGCGAGCGACGAGGCGGCGAGCGAGGTGCTGCCGCCGATCACCCTCGGCGGGGCCCGTGACGGGGCGGAGTCCGGCGGGGACAGCGCGGCGAGCGAGGCGATGGAAGGCCAGGCGGCGACCGAGGACTCGGCCGGTGCGTCGTCCTCCGCCGACATCTCCCTGCCCGGCTGGCACGACGGCCGGGCGGTGTTCAGCGGGAGCGGGCTCTCGGACGAGCCCGGCACCGCGGCGGCCTACGCCTACGACGCCCGGGAGGTGGCCACCGAGGCCGGCGCCGCCCGCCTCGCCGAGGCGCTCGGCGTCGCGGGCGAGCCCCGCTGGGAGTGGGGGTCGTGGCAGGTGGGTCCGCGCGACGGTGACGGGCCGAGCATCTGGCTCTCGGCGGACGGCACCGCCTACTTCAGCTACAACGACCCGGCGGCCGACCCGTGGCGCTGCGCCGAGGAGCCGGTCGAGACGCAGGAGCGCGAGGACGCCGAGGGCGGGGCCGACGTCATCGAGCCCGCCCCCTGCGCGGAGCCGGACCGACCCGAGGTCTCGCGGCAGGAGGCGACCGACCAGGTGCGGGACCTCATGGAGCAGGTCGGCGTGGACCCGTCCGGTTTCGCGTTCGACGTGCCGGACGACGGCGGCAGCGAGGGTGCGCGGTGGGTCTCGGCCACGCAGGTGGTGGACGGGCAGGCGACCGGGGCGACCTGGAGCGCGACCGTGAGCGACGACGGCATCGCGTGGCTCGACGGTTTCCTCGCCGCGACGGCACCGCTGGGCGACTACCCGGTGGTGAGCCCGGCGGAGGCCGTCGAGCGGCTGGGGGACCCGCGGTTCGGCGGGTCCTCCTGGCCCGTGGCGTACGCGCAGGAGACGGAGCGGATGCTCGAGGAGTCCGTCGAGGAGGACGGTGGCGAACCGACGCCGCCGCCCGCGCCGCCGTCGTCGGGCGGCGACCTGCCGTGGCCGGTGTCCGAGGTGACCATCACCGAGGCCCGCCTGGGGCTCACCCAGCACCACGACGCGGGCGGGGCCGTCCTGCTGCTGCCGGCCTACGAGCTGAGCGATGCCGCGGGGAACACCTGGTCGGTGCTCGCGGTGGCCGAGGAGGCGCTCGACACGACCTCCTCCTGAGGGCGTCCCGGGGTACGGTCGGAGCGTCCCTGAAGTCCTTCTGAAGGAGATCGGCATGCCCACTCGTACCGCACGCACCGCCTGGAACGGCACCCTGCAGGAAGGGTCGGGCCAGCTGGAGCTCTCGAGCTCCGGCACCGGGACGTTCCCCGTCTCGTTCCCGAAGCGTGCCGCCGACGACGCGGACGGCACCACCAGCCCGGAGGAGCTGGTCGCGGCGGCCCACTCCTCCTGCTTCGCCATGGCGTTCTCCGGCGAGCTCGGCAACGTCGGTGCGACGCCCGAGCAGGTGGAGGTCACGGCCGACGTCACGCTGTCGCCGGACCCGGCGGGCGGCTTCCAGATCTCCACGATCGCGCTGTCCGTGCGTGGCTACGCCACGGGCACCGACGAGGCCGGCTTCCGCAAGGCCGCCGAGGACGCCAAGCTCGGGTGCCCGATCTCCAAGGCGCTGGCGGGCGTCGGCGACATCACGCTCGACGTCTCGTACGAGGGCTGAGCCGGAGCGAGCGTGCGAGTGCAGGCCCAGCCCGACCGTGGGTCCGAGGGCTGAGCCGGAGCGAGCTCGCGAGTGCAGGCCCAGCCCGACCGTGGGTACGAGGGCTGAGCCGGAGCGAGCTCCCTCTCCTCGCTACTTGGTGAGCGGCGGGGTGTCGGCGTGAGCACCGTCGAGCACCCCGCCGATCACCTCGAGCAGCACCTCGCCCTGGGTGCGCGTCGGCTGCCAGTGCAGGACGTCGCGGGCGCGTGCGGCGTCCATGACGATGTTGGCCGCCGCCATGTCGAGCCAGCCCGCGTCGATCGGTACGAGGCGCGCGCGGGACGCCAGGTCCAGGCCGCGCCGCATCAGCCCGACCGGTAGCTGGACGAGGTGGCCGTCGGCGAGCAGGTCGGCCAGGTCCTGGCCGGTCAGCGCACCGTCGGGTGCCAGGTTGAAGGCACCGGGGTGGCGGCCGACGACGGCGGCCCGGACGGCGCTCGCGGTGTCGTCCGGGTGCAGCACCTGCAGCCGGAGCCCGCGGGGGAACGGCACGAGCGGGAACAGCGGCGGGTCGGCGGGCTCCGGCGGCCGGTCCGCCTGCCAGCCGCGGATCAGCCCTCCGACCGCCTTGCCCAGCGGCCCTGCCGCGATCTTCAGGCCGAGGCGGCCGACCGGCCCGAGGAAGTAGCGCCCGATCTCGGCACCGGCCTCGCGCTGCAGCATGATCGCCGCGCGCATCCGTGTCACGGTGAGCCACGGTTCGGCGGCCTCCACCTCGTCCAGCATGGACTCGACCTCGGCCTTGTCGAGCGCGTAGGACGAGCCGGGGACGCCGCGGGTGGGCCAGCTCTCGTCGATCGCGTGGCCGTCGGCCGGTCCGGGGGAGTAGACCCCGGACGCCGACATGAAGAGCAGGTGCTGCACGCGGTTGCGCACCACGGCGTCGACGACGGCGCGGGTCCCGTCCACGTTGACGTGGTGGAGCACGTCGGGCTTGCGCGCCGGCTGGATCGTCCAGACCAGGTGGATGACGACGTCGGCACCGGCGAGCGCCGCGTCGAGGCGCTCGGCGACGGTGGCGTCGTCCGCGAGGTCGGCGCGTGCCCACTCCACGGCGTCGTGCGGCGGGCCGACGGTGCTGGTGCCGTCCGTGCGGGGGACCCGGCGGGCGACCCCCACGACGGACGTGACGACCGGTTCGGCGACGAGGGCGCGCAGGATCGATGTCCCGACGTTCCCGGTGGCTCCGATGACGACGACTCGCATCCCCTGACGCTATCGGTGCTGGTCCGGCCGCGCGCGACGGGCGCACCGGGCACGGCGGCCTGCCCCGCGTGGCGGACGGTCGGGTCGATCCTGGCGCGGCGGTGGCACAATCGCCACGTGTCTGCCCAGTCGACGACCACACCTTCCGGCCACGACCCGTCCCCGGACGCCGCGCCGTCCGCGGAGGACGCGCAGGTGGCCGCGCTCGCGGCCCAGCGGGAGGCCGAGCGCGAGGCGCAGCTCGCGGCGGCCGAGGCGCGCGAGGCGGTCGCCACGGCCCTGCGCACGGTGATGGCCGGCGTCGTCGACACCATGACGCGCCGTCGTGCCGAGTACTCCACGGACGCCTCGAACTACCGGGTAGTCCCCGACGTGGTGGCCTTCCCGACGTCGACGGACGACGTCGTCGCGGCGCTGGAGGTGCTCCGTGAGCTCGGCGTCCCGGTCACCGCGCGCGGTGCCGGCACCTCGGTGGCCGGCAACTCGGTGGGCCCGGGCGTGGTCCTCGACCTCTCCCAGCACCTGCACGCCATCGGCACCGTCGACCCGGAGGCCCGGACCGCCGTCGTCGAGCCGGGTGTGGTGATGTCCTCGCTCCAGCGCGCCGCGGCGCCGCACGGGCTGCGGTTCGGGCCGGACCCGTCCACGCAGAACCGCGCCACGCTCGGCGGGATGATCGGCAACAACGCCTGCGGGCCGCACGCCGTCGCCTACGGCCGCACGGCCGACAACGTGGTCTCCCTCGACGTGGTGGACGGGCGTGGCCGCCGGTTCACCGCGGGCCGGGGCGACCCGACGTTCGCCGCGGTCCCCGGCCTGGCGGAGCTCGTCCGCGAGAACCTGGCGCTCATCCGCACCGAGTTCGGTCGGTTCGGCCGGCAGGTGTCCGGCTACTCGCTGGAGCACCTGCTGCCGGAGAACGGCTCGGACCTGGCCAAGATGCTGGTCGGCACGGAGGGCACGCTCGTCACCGTGCTCGGCGCCACGCTCGAGCTGGTCCCGGTGCCGAGCGCCCCCACGCTGGTGGTGCTCGGCTACCCGGACATGCCCTCTGCGGCCGACGACGTCCCGGTGCTCCTGCGGCACGACCCGCTCGCGATCGAGGGTCTCGACGCCCGCCTGGTGGACGTCGTCCGGCGTGCGAACGGTGCGGACTCCGTCCCGGACCTGCCCGACGGCGCGGGCTGGCTGATGATCGAGGTCGGCGGCACGTCGCCCGGCGAGGCCCGCGAGATCGCGGAGATGATCGTGGGGGCCTCCGCGGCGGTCGACGCCGCGATCTACCCGGCCGGCCCCGACGCGACGAAGATGTGGCAGATCCGGGCCGACGGCGCCGGGCTGGCCGGGCGCACGCCCGCCGGGGAGCAGGCCTGGCCCGGCTGGGAGGACTCCGCGGTGCCGCCGGAGAAGCTCGGCGACTACCTGCGCGACCTGGACGCGCTCATGGCGCGCTACGGCGTCGACGGCCTGCCGTACGGGCACTTCGGCGACGGCTGCATGCACCTGCGCATCGACATCCCGCTGGAGACGTCGGGCTCGGTGCTGCGCACGTTCCTCATCGAGGCCGCCGAGCTCGTGGCGAAGTACGGCGGGTCGCTGTCGGGTGAGCACGGCGACGGCCGCGCCCGCTCCGAGCTGCTGCCCCTGATGTACTCGCCCGAGGCGATCGCGCTGCTGGAGCAGGTCAAGGCGCTGTTCGACCCGGACGACGTGCTCAACCCCGGCGTGGTCGTGCGGCCCGCCGCCGTCGACGCGGACCTGCGCCGCCCCGCGGCCCGGAAGGTGCCGTCCACGGCACCGATCGGCGACCGGGGTCTGCTGGGCTCCGGGACCCTGCGCGGCCCGGCGAAGAAGACCGGGTACGCGGGTTTTGCGTTCCCCCACGACCACCACGACCTGACGACGGCGGTGCACCGGTGCGTCGGCGTCGGCAAGTGCCGGGCGGACACCAGCGCGGCCGGCGGGTTCATGTGCCCGTCCTACCTGGCGACCAAGGACGAGAAGGACGTCACCCGCGGCCGCGCCCGCGTGCTGCAGGAGGCAGTCAACGGGTCGCTCGTCGGCGGCCTCACCGCGCCGGAGGTGCACGAGTCCCTGGACCTGTGCCTGAGCTGCAAGGCGTGCTCGTCGGACTGCCCGGCCGGGGTCGACATGGCGCAGTACAAGTCCGAGGTGCTCCACCGGACGTATCGCGGGAAGCTCCGCCCGATGGACCACTACGCGCTCGGCTGGCTGCCGCGCTGGGCCAGGTGGGCGGGGCTCGCGCCGCGGGCGATCAACAAGGTGCTGTCCGTGGGCTGGGTCCGCAAGGCCGTGCTGTGGGGCGGTGGCATGGACACGCGCCGCGAGGTCCCGCGCTTCGCCGAGCTGCCGTTCCGTACGTGGTGGCGCCGCGGGTACGCCACGCACGGCGTGCCCGGCCTGGCGCACCGCGACCTGCCGGGCAAGCCGGCGCCGGAGACGCGGCCGAAGGTCGTGCTGTGGACCGACTCGTTCAGCGACTCGCTCTCGCCGTCCGTGCCCCAGGCCGCCGTGAAGGTGCTCGAGGCGGCCGGGTACGAGGTCGTCGTCCCCGACAAGCAGGCCTGCTGCGGGCTGACGTGGATCTCCACGGGCCAGCTCGACGGTGCGCGGCGCCGGCTGAGCGACCTGCTGACGGTGCTCGGTCCGTACGCGGTCAACGGGATGCCGATCCTGGGGCTCGAGCCGTCGTGCACGGCGGTGCTCCGCTCGGACCTGCTGGACCTGTTCCCCGACGACCCGCGAGCCGTCGCCGTCGCCGCCGCGACGAAGACGCTCGCCGAGCTGCTGACCGACCCGGCCACGGCACCCGCCGCGGACTCGGGCTGGGAGCTGCCGGACCTCAGCGACGTGACCGCCGTCGTGCAGCCGCACTGCCACCAGCACTCGGTGATGGGCTTCAGCGCCGACCGGTCGCTGCTGGCCGACGCCGGGGCGACCGTCACCGAGCTCGCCGGGTGCTGCGGGCTGGCCGGCAACTTCGGCATGCAGAAGGGGCACTACGACGTGTCGGTCGCCGTGGCGGAGAACGCCCTGCTCCCCGCCCTGCGGGCGCAGGGCGAGGGCGAGGAGTTCATCGCCGACGGGTTCTCGTGCCGCACGCAGGCGGTGCAGCTCGAGGGCGTCGAGGGCAAGGCGCTGGTGGAGGTTCTCGCCGAGCGGCTCTGACGCCGCGGAGGCCACGGGATGCCACGATGGCCGCATGGAGTTCCGTGACGTGGTCCGACGGCGGCGCATGGTCCGCCGCTTCCGCGACGAGCCGATCGCCCCGGAAGTGGTGGACCGGCTGCTCGACCACGCCGTGCGCGCCCCGAGCGCCGGGTTCACGCAGGGCTGGTCGTTCCTGGTGCTGACCTCCGACGAGGAGCGCGAGCGGTTCTGGGCGGCCACCACGCCCGTGGACTCGGTGCGCGACATGTCCGCCTGGCTGGCCGGGATGCGCACGGCCCCGGTGCTGGTCGTGGTGCTGTGCTCGCGCGACGCCTACGTCGGCCGGTACGCCGAGCCGGACAAGGGCTGGACGGACCGGGACGAGGCCCGCTGGCCGGTGCCGTACTGGCACGTGGACGCGGGCATGGCCTCGTTGCTCATGCTCCAGACCGCCGTCGACGAGGGCCTCGGTGCGTGCTTCTTCGGGATCGATGCCGGACGCCGGGCGGCCTTCCGGGAGGCGTTCGGCGTGCCGGACGAGTGGGCACCTACGGGCGTGGTCGCCGTCGGGCACCCCGAGGCCGGGGGAGCGAAGGGCTCACCCGCGCGCCGGCAGCGCAAGCCGATGGCCGACGTCGCGCACCGCGGGCGCTGGTGATCCCTCAGACGCACGCCGCGAGCCGGGCCACGGCCTCGTCGAGCCGGGCGTCGACGAGGTTGCCGTAGCCGAGCACCAGCGTCCGTGATCGGGCCGCCGGCCGCGCCTGGTAGCGCCGCAGGTCCACCACCCCGACATCGCGCGCGGCGGCGGCCCGCACGACGTCGGCGGCGTCGGGTGCCGACGGCGGCAGCTCCAGCAGCGCGTGCAGCCCGGCGGCCATGCCGTGCAGCCGTGCGCCGGGCATCCGGTGGCCGACGGCGCCGGCCAGCGCGTCGTGCCGCCGCCGGAACCGCGTCCGCGCGGCCCGCAGATGCCGGTCGTAGGCGCCGTCCGTGAGAAATCGTGTGAAGGTGAGCTGGTCCACCACCGACGGCGCCCCCGAGCGTGCGACGTCGCCCACCGCGGCGCGCCACGCGGTCGGCACCACCATCCATCCGATCCCGAACGCCGGTGACATCGTCTTGCTCACGGACCCGAGCAGCACGACCCGCTCCGGGTCGAGCCGCTGCAGGGCTGCCACCGGCCGCCGGTCGTAGCGGAACTCGGCGTCGTAGTCGTCCTCGACGACGAGGCCGTCGACGGCGCGGGCCCAGGCCAGCACCGCCTCGCGGCGCTCGCCGGCGAGCGCCACCCCCGTGGGGAACTGGTGGGCGGGGGTGAGCAGCACCGCTCGTGCTCCGGTCCGGGCGCCGGCCTCGGCGAGGCGGTCGACGTCGATCCCGCGGGCGTCCACCGGCACCGGCACGGGCCCCAGCCCGGCCTGTCGGGCGACGTCGCGCAGGACGGGCCACGACGGGTCCTCCACGAGCAGGTGCGTGTGCCCGGCGGCCCGCAGGGCGGCCGCGACGCGCGCCATCGCGTCGGTGGCTCCCCGCGTGACCACGACGGCGGTGTCCGGCGCCTCGATCATCCGCGCGCGGCGCAGATGGGCGGCCACCGCCGTGCGCGCGGCGGGGTGGCCCGGTCCGGGCGCCGCCGAGAGGTCCGTGCTCGAGGCCGTGGTCAGCGCCTCGCGCGCCGCCCGGAGCCAGGCGGCGCGCGGCACGTGGCGCAGGTCGGCGACCCCGGGGCGCAGGTCGAAGACGGGCCGCGGGGGAAGGGTCGGCAGGTGCGGCGGCGAGGCCGTCGCCGGAGCCGGGTCGCGGGCCGGCCCGGCACCGGGTCCCGGCCCGGCGGCCACCCGCGTGCCGGCACCGACCCGCGCCTCGAGCACGCCCTCGGCGACGAGCTGGCCGTAGGCCTCGGTGACGACCCAGCGTGAGACGCCGAGCGACTCGGCGAGCCGGCGGCTGGCGGGCAGCGCGGCACCGGCCGGCAACCGCCCGGAGCCGACGGCGTCACGCAGCGCCTGCTCGAGCCGCGCCACTCGCGGGCCGGGCGCGGAGCCCAGGTCGAGCAGCGTCTCCCACGCCAGATTGGTCTGGTCGATAGCCATGTCAGTGGACGGTACACCCGGACCGATCCCTCCGTAGCGTCGAGGACGTACCCCACGACACGGAGGAACCATGCGCTACCGCACCATCCGCAACGGCTCCACCTCCTTCGAGGTGAGCACCCTGGGCCTGGGCACCATGTGGTTCGGCACCCACACCGACGAGGAGACCGCGCGCAGCATCCTCGACCGCTTCGTCGAGGCCGGCGGCACGTTCCTCGACACCGCGAACAACTACAACGGCTGGGACGGCGGGCACGGCCGGGACAGCGAGGACGTCCTCGGCCGCTGGCTCGCGGACCGGGGCCTTCGCGACGAGGTGCGCCTCGCCACCAAGGTGGGCGCGGCCAAGAAGGACCCGGACCTGCCGCAGACGCACGTGCCGCCGTCGAACTACCAGGGCCTCGGCGCCGACACGATCGCTCGGGAGGCGCGGGAGAGCCTGCGCCACCTCGGCGTCGACCACCTCGACGCCCTCTACGGCCACGTGGACGACGTCGACACCCCGCTCGCCGAGACCGTCGGCGCGTTCGGCAAGCTCCAGGCCGAGGGAATCGTCGGGATCACCGGCATCTCCAACGCCGCGCTGCACCGCGTGGTCGAGGCCCGCGAGGAGGCCCGCCGTCAGGGCGTCGCCCCCTACGGGCTCGTGCAGCAGCAGCGCACCTACCCCTACCCGCGGCCGGACGTCGGCCGGCACAACTGGGCGTCGTCCGAGCTGCTCGACTACGCCCGCGCGTCGTCCGAGGCGGGCAGCCCGCTCGCCGTGACCGCGTACTCGCCCCTCATGCAGGGCGCCCTCACCCGTGCCGACAAGCCGTTGTGGGACGGGTTCGACCACCCCACCACCCACGAGCGGCTGCGGGTGCTGCGCGAGGTGGCGGCAGAGATCGGCGCCACCCCGAACCAGGTGGTGCTCGCGTGGCTGCTCGGCGGCGAGGTCCCGGTGATCCCCGTCGTCGGGGCGAGCAGCGTCGACCAGCTCGACGAGCTGCTCGGTGCCGCCGACCTCGACCTCGATCCCGCGCTGCGCGCCCGGCTCGACGCCGTCTGACCACCACCGACCAGCACGAACCGACCGACGGAGGAACCATGCGCTACCGCACCATCGGCACCGGAGACCGCGCCATCGAGGTCTCCCTGCTGTGCCTCGGCACCATGAACTACGGCACCCTCGTGGACCCGGCCACGTCGGAGGCGATCCTCGACCGGTTCGTCGAGGCCGGGGGCACCTTCCTCGACACCGCGAACAACTATGCGATCTGGAACGGAGGCCACGGCCGGGACAGCGAGGACCTGATCGGCGGCTGGCTGGCGTCGCGCGGCGTCCGCGACCAGGTGCGCATCGCCACCAAGGTCGGTGCCGGTCCCCGCGACCCGGCGGCACCCTTCGGGCCGGAGAACTTCGAGGGCCTGGGCGCCGCGGTGATCGAGGCCCAGGCCCACGAGAGCCTGCGCCACCTGGGCACCGACCGCATCGACGTGCTCTACGGGCACGTGGACGATCGCGACACCCCGCTCGCCGAGACGGTCGGCGCCCTCGGCAAGCTCCAGGCCGAGGGGTCGGTGGGCCTGACGGGCATCTCCAACGTCGCGCTGTGGCGCCTGGTGGAGGCCCGCGCCGAGGCCGAGCGCCAGGGGGTGCCGCCCTACGCCGTCGTGCAGCAGCAGCACTCCTACGTGTACCCGCGGCCGACGTCGCGCCCGTGGGTGAGCCGTGACCTGCTGGACTACGCCGCCTCCACGGGGGTGCCGGGCCGGCCCGCGCTGTCGGTCGTGGGGTACGGGCCGCTGCAGGCGGGAGCCCTGATGCGGGACGACAAGGGGCTGTACCACGACGCCGACCACCCCGGTTCGGTCCACCGGGTCAGGGTGCTGCGCGACGTGGCCCGCGAGATCGGGGCCACCCCCGCGCAGGTGGCGCTGAGCTGGATGATGGGCGGCGAGGTCCCGGTGGTCCCGGTGACCGGGCCGAGCTCGGTGGAGCAGCTCGACGAGCTCCTCGGCGCGGTGCACCTCGACCTGCCGGCCGAGGTCCGCGCCCGGCTCGACGCGGCCTGAGGCGCTACCGCGCGGTCAGCGGGTGCCCGACGGCGGCGCCCACCCGGGCACGGATCTCGCGCGGGAGCTCGGCCCAGTCGTCGAGGGTGTCGAGGTCGGCGGTCGTGCCGGGGCGTTGCACGACGGCGGAGGTCAGCCCGTGCGCGGCGGCCTCCGCCTCGTGGGCGGCCCGGGACCCGGGACCGAACCGGAACCGGAAGCCGTCGGCGCCCGGCACCTCCAGCGGCACGGACAACAGATTGGTGCCGGTGCCGTGCCGGTCGGTGGCGACGGCCACGTCCGCCTCGGTCGTGAGGAGGGCGTGCACGTCGGCGGCCGTGAGCCGCGGCAGGTCCGCGTGCACCACCAGCACCCGGTCCGCCCCGGGGTACGCGCCGTGCTCACGGGCGTGCTCCCGGACGTGCTCGCGGGCGTGGTCGAGGGCACCGTTCAGGCCGGGCCGGTCGGGCGGCTCCGGAATCACCTCGGCAACTCGTGACCTGATCGGCAGTCCGGACTGCCGATCAGGTGACGAGTTGCCGTTCAGACCGGGCAGTACCTCCTCGACGAACGGCACGTCCGCCGTCACGACCACGACACCCGCCAGCCCGCCGTCCGCCACCAGCGAGGCGAGCACCTCCCCGACGTGCCGGGCGAGCGCGACGACCAGCCGGCGTCGGGCACCCGGGTCCAGGGCGGCCGCCAGCCGCGACTTGCCCGAGACCCCGTCCCGCAGCGGGACGACCGCGACCGTGCGAGGGCTCGTCACGCCCGGTGCCCGACGCCGGCGAGGAGCTCGCGGGCGAGGCGCTCGCGGCCGTCCGGGCCACCCATGACGGTGTCGGTGACCACCACCTCGAACCCGAGGTCCGCGATCGGGGCGGCCAGCGCGGTGTCGGCCTCGTCGATCACCATGACGTCCACCACGCCGGTGTAGAGCCGGGCCACGCCCAGGGCCGAGACCTCGTGCCCGAGCGTCTCGAGGATCTGCGCGGCCGGACCCTTCACGGCGCGCCCGCCCACGATCGGGCTCACCGCCACCCGGCGCGCGCGCGAGGCCCGCACGGCGTCGCGCACGCCGGGTACCCCGAGCACCGGCTCCACCGACAGGAACGGGTTCGACGGCGCCACCACGAGCAGGTCGGCGTCCGTCACCGCCGGCAGCACCCCGGGGGCGGGAACCGCCGTCCCGATCCCGTCGAAGGTCAGGCCCAGCACCGCGTCCGCGTGCTGGCGACGCACGAAGTACTCCTGGAAGGCCAGCGTGCCCGACGGCGTGGTGACCCGCGTGCGCACCGGGTCGTCCGTGACGGGCAGCAGCCGGGCGTGCACCCCCAGCGACGCCGCCAGCGCGGCCGTCACCTCGCTCAACGGCGCACCCTCCCGGAGCCGGGCGGTCCGCACCACGTGGGTGGCGAGGTCCTTGTCCCCGAGCGTGAACCACGTGTCCTCGCCCAGCCGCTCGAGCTGCGCCAGCGTGGCGTACGACTCGCCCGTGAGCCCCCAGCCGCGCTCCTCGTCGTTGAGCCCGGCCAGGGTGTACATCACCGTGTCGAGGTCGGGCGAGACGTGCAGCCCGTGGCGTGCCGTGTCGTCACCCACGTTGACCACGCACGTCAGGCCGCCACCGCCCGCCGGCGCGCCGCCGTCGGGCAGCGCCAGCGCGAAGCCGTGCGCGAGCCGGGCGCCGCCGACGCCACCGGCCAGGACCGTCACCGAGGTACTCACCCCCCGAGCCTAGACGGGCACGGCATGATGGACGCATGGCTGTCTTCGCGTTCTCCGTCTCCCCGCTCGGCGCGGGGGAGTCCGTCGCGGGCCCCGTCGCCGAGGCCGTCCGCATCGTGCGCGAGTCCGGGCTGCCGCACCGGACCACGTCCATGTTCACCGAGGTCGAGGGCGAGTGGGACGAGGTGATGCCGGTGATCCAGCGCGCCACCGAGGCCGTCGGCGCGGGCGGCCACCGGGTCTCGCTGGTCCTCAAGGCGGACATCCGCCCGGGGTACACCGGCCAGCTCGACGCCAAGGTCCGCAGGGTCGAGGAGGCCCTCGCGGCGGACGAGGAGCAGGCCGGCCACGCGTGATCGTGGTCACCCACCTGGGGTGTTGCAGGTCACGGGACCCCGCGCCGTAGGCTATGCGGCACACGGCACCGGGCCGTGTGCCGCAACCGGGGAGAAGTCAGCGCGATGCCACTGTTCGAGGTCGACGCCAGCAGGCCGCTCCTCGTCCAGTCCGGGCGATCCTCCGGGGGCGTGGAGCCCGGGCTCGGGACGACGGCGCACCGCGTCGTGGACTCGCACATCGACGGGCTGCTCGGTGAGCAGATCTTCCCGGTCGCGCAGGGCGTGGGGCCGGACGAGCCGCACCTGCTCGCGCTGGACGCCACCGGCTCACCGGTCGTGGTCGAGCTGGTCGCCGATCTCGACCGCCCGGCCCTGACCCGGGCGCTGGACCACGCGGGCTGGGCTGGCCGGCTCACCCGCGGAGAGCTCGCGTCCCGCTACCACGGCGGGCCGAACGCGTTCCAGCGCGACGTCGCCTCGTTCTACGACTCCGTGCCGATCACCCGCTCCCAGCCGGGGCGTTCCAGCGCCCGGCTGATCATCATCTGCCAGGACGCCGGCGAGGAGATCCTCAACGCCGTCGACTTCCTGCGCCAGCCCACGATGCCCGTCGAGGTCCTCAAGATGGGCGTGGTGCACAGCCAGGACGGGCGGCGGTTCGTCGACGTCTCCCCGCTCGTCATCCACCCCGCCTCCGCCCCGACGGCGCCGCGCCTGTCCGGCGCCGCACCCGCGGAGGAGGCCCGCGGCGGTTCGGCGGCAGGCGGCGGCGAGCCGGAGTCGTTCGCCGAGGGCGTCAAGGTCGGCATCGCGCTCACCGGCAAGCACCCCGCGGTGACCCAGCCCGCCGCACCCAGCGCGCCCGCGGCACCCAGCACCCCCGCGGCACCGACCCGGCCGGCCACACCCGACCCGGCCCCGCAGCGGACCCGGGCGGGACGGCGGGCCGCCGCCGGCGCCTCCAGCCTGTCGCTGCCCACGGTCCGGCCCGACGCCCCGGGCGCGGGGGCACCGGGCGGTGTCGCGCCGGAGGGTGCGGTGCCCCGTCCGGCGCCCGCGGACACCCCTCCGCCGCCGCCTCCCGCGCCGCCGCAGCCGGCAGCCGCCCCCCAGCCGGCTCCGGCCCCCCAGCCGGCGCCCGCCGTCCGACGACGGTCCCGCACCGACCGCTTCTCGTCGCAGCCTCAGCAGCCCTCGCCGGAGCTCGCGGCCTTCACCGCGGCGTCCGCGGGCTCGGCGGAGGACCTCGACCTCGCGGAGCTGGCTCGCCGCACGACCACGTCGGCGGCGAGCACCGACACCCCCGGCCTCGGGGAGGACTTCGCGCGGTACACCGCCCCGGCGCTGGACCTGCCGCCGGCGCCTCGGCCGGAGCCTGCCGCACGACGTCGTGAGCCGGCGCCGTGGGACCCGCCGGAGGCCCGCTGGGAGGACCCGCTCAACGACCCGCCGCCGTACCGGTCCTCCGGCTGGGAACCGTCGACGCCGAGCACCTGGACGAACGCCTCCGAGGACCTGCCGCGCCTCGAGGTCCCGCCGCTCGAGGCGCCGTCATACACGCCACCGCCCGACCACGGGCTGTACGAGAGCGCGCCGCCGGCGCCCCTGGCGTTCGACGACGAGGTGGACGGCGACCTCATCGCGCTGGCGGCCACGCTGCACCGCCCCACCCTGCTCGTGTGGTCGCGGCCGCGCCGCCGCCAGCACTTCGAGGCGGTGCTGCACCCCGACGGCGTGATCGAGCTGTCCGACGGCTCGCGCTACCAGCACCCGGACCACGCGGCCTCGGCCGCGAGCGGCACGCCCACGGACGACGGCTGGAACGTGTGGCACCTCGGGCCCGACGGTCCGTCGTTGCTCGACGCCTACCGCGCCCGCTTCGCCTGACCCCCGCCGTCGGCCCCCTCGGGGCGTCGTGCGCGCGATCGTTGTGGGCGCGATTTCTGGGCCGAGAAGCCCGGCAAAGCGGGCATATCGGGCCATAAATCGCGCCCACAACGTGAGGTCAATCGCGCCCACAACCTGAGGTCAGGGGACGACGACGATCTTGCCCGTCTGCTCGCCGGCCGCCAGCCGGGCGAGGCCCGCGCCGACGTCGGCCAGCGACACCTCCGAGTCGATGACGGGCCGCACGCCGGTCCGTGCGCAGAACCGCAGCAGCGCGGCGAGGTCCTCGCGCGAGCCCATGGTGACGCCCTGGACGCGGATCTCGGAGAAGAACACCCGCGTGAGCTCCGCGGGCGGTGCGTCGCCGCTGGTGGCCCCGCACACGACGATCACGCCGCCGGGCCGCACGGAGCGCACCGAGTGCGCCCACGTCGCCTCCCCGACGGACTCGACGACGGCGTCGACGCGCGCGGGCAGCCGGGTGCCGGGTGCGACGGCGTGAGCCGCGCCGAGCTCGAGGGCCCGCTCGCGCTTGGCGCCGTCGCGCGACGTGGCCACCACCTCGAGGCCGGCTGCCGCGCCCAGGACGATGGCCGCCGTCGCGACACCGCCGCCCACACCCTGCACCAGGACCCGGTCGCCCGGCCGGAGCGCGGCCGCGCCGAACAGCATCCGGTAGGCCGTGAGCCACGCCGTCGGCAGGCAGGCCGCCTCGGCGAAGGTGAGCTCGGCGGGCTTGGGCACCAGGTTCGCCGTGGGGACGGCGACCTGCTCGGCCAGGGTGCCCGGGTACCGCTCGGACAGCAGCGACCGGCGCTCGTGCGGGCCGACGCCGTGGCCGTCCGCACCGACGACGCCGTGCAGCACCACCTCGGAGCCGTCCGGTGCGACGCCGGCGGCGTCCGTGCCGAGGATCATCGGGAGCTGTTCCTCGCGCAGGCCCACCCCCCGCAACGACCACAGGTCGTGGTGGTTGAGGGCGGCGGCACGGACCTGGACCGTGGTCCAGTGCTCCCGGTCCGTCGGTGCGGGCCGGTCGGTGACCTCGAGTCCGTGCAGCGGGTCGTCGGGGGAGAAGCGGGCGACGGTGGCAGCGAGCATGGTCCCAACGTAGAGGACCTTCCGGTGCCGCGGGCCACTATGTTGGTCGCCATGGTTGACGACGTCGTGCACCGACCTGCCGAGCCCGACCCCACCGATCCCGACTCCGCGGCCCTCGAGGCGCGCGTCGAGCGGGCGCAGCAGGACGCCACGCTGCTCGCCGACTACCTGGCCCGCCGGGAACGTGCGGCGTCGGGGCTGCGGGTGGCCGAGCAGGCGGTGGCGCAGGCGCAGGAGCTGCTCGCCGCCGAGTCGGCCGACGTCGACCGGCTCGAGTCGCCGAGCCTCGACCGGCTCTGGGCGACGCTGCGCGGCACCCGCGAGGACCGCCTCGACACCGAGCGCGCCGAGCAGCAGGCCGCGGAGTACGCCGCCGCGGCGGCCGAGGCCCGCCGGGCGGCGGCCCGGCGCGAGCTGCAGGTGGCCGAGGACGCCGTCGTCGGGCTCGGTGACGTCGCCGGGCGGCGGGAGCAGGCGCTGGCCGACAAGGAGGCGTGGCTGTGGACGGCGGGCGGTGGCCGCGGCGCCGAGCTCGTGGACGTCGCGGAACGCCGGGGACGCCGGCGGGCGGAGCAGGTCGAGATCGCGCAGGCGCATGAGGCGGCCGACGCCGCCGCGCACGCTCTCGAGGCAGCGGCGGGCGAGCTGGCCGGGGCCGACGGCTGGTCGACCTACGACACCTTCCTGGGCGGCGACTGGCTGGCGAGCATGGCCAAGCACCACCGCCTGGACCGGGCGGCCGAGCGGGTCCGGGTCGCCGACGCGGCGCTCGCCCACCTGGCGGTCGAGCTGGGCGACGTCGGCGAGCGCGGCGTCGGTGTGCTGGGCGTGGAGGGCCTGACGCGGACGTTCGACATCTGGTTCGACAACGTCTTCAGCGACCTGTCCGTGGCCCGGCACATCCGTGCGTCGCGCGAGCGGGTCGAGGCCGCCCGCGCCGCCGTCGAGCACGTGACACGGCGGCTGGCCGACCGGCGGGTCGTGGTGGAGCAGGACCTGGTGGCGCTCGAGCGCCGCCGGGAGGCGGTCCTGCTCTCGTAGCGGTCCGGGTCAGCTCGCGCCGACGTCGAACATCCAGGTGATGCCGTAGCGGTCGGTGAGCTGACCGTAGTGGTCGCCCCAGGGAGCCGGCTCGAACGGCATGACGTCGGTGGCGCCGTCGAGCAGCGTGCTGATCGCCGCCTGCACGTGGTCCATGTCCTCCGGGCCGCCGGTGAGCGCCACGGTCACGCCGCTCGTCGCGGGGACGTACGGCATGGACGACGGCGTGTCGGCGGCCATGAGGACGAGCCCGCCGGGCGCCTCGAGCTGACCGTGCATGACGAGCTCTTCCTCGGCGGGGTCGTCGGTCATGCCGGGCATGGAGCCGAACGTCATGATCTCCAGCTCACCGCCGAGCGCGGTCCGGTAGAACTCGAGGGCCTCGCGGGCCTGGTCCCGGAAGCTGAGGTAGGGGGTGAGCCTGGCCATGGTCGGTCCTCCTGGAGGGACGGGGACGCCCTGGCGGCGTCCCGCACCATGGTGGGGCCGGCGTGCCCCGCTCGCGCGCTATGCGGGGGGAACGGGCGCGACCTCGGTGAGGAAGTCCCGCAGCAGCGGACCCGTCTGGTCGTGCTCGAGCAGGAACCCGTCGTGCCCGAAGTCGGAGGTGATGACGCGCAGCTCCCCGGCGCCCGGCACCCCCGCGGCGATCCGGGCGCACTGCGCCGGCGGGAACAGCCGGTCGCTGTCCACCGCCACGACGAGCGCCCGCGCGGTGATCTGCGCCAGGGCGGAGTCCACCCCGCCGCGGTCCCGGCCGAGGTCGTGCGTCATCATCGTCTCGGTGAGCCGCAGGTAGGAGTTGGCGTCGAACCGGCGCGCGAGCTTGTCGCCGTGGTGGTCGAGGTACGACTGCACGGCGAAGCGGCCGTCGTCGAACGGGTCCTCGCCGCCCTGGGGCAGGCGCCCGAACCGCTCGTCGAGCTCGCGTGCGGTGCGGTAGGTGGTGTGCGCGATCTGCCGCGCGATCGCCAGTCCGGCGTGCGGACCCTCGCCGTCCGGGGCGTCGTAGTAGTCGCCGCCGTTCCAGCGCGGGTCGGCCCGGATGGCGCCGAGCTGCGGGTGGGCCCAGGCGATCTGGTCGCCCGACGACTGCGCGGCGGTGGCGATGGCGGCGACGGAGCGCACCTCGATGCCGGCCTCGGGCCCGAGGATCGCCCACTCCAGGACGCGCATGCCACCCATGGAGGCGCCGACGACGGTCGCCCACGAACGGATGCCGAGCAACCGGGCCAGCTCGACCTCGACGGCGACCTGGTCGCGCGTCGTGATGCGCGGGAACCGGCCGCCCCACGGCCGGCCGTCGGGTGCGGTGGACGCCGGGCCGGTGGTTCCCTGGCAGCCGCCGAGCACGTTGGGCACCACCACGAAGTACCGGTCGGTGTCGATCGGTGCGCCGGGGCCGATCATGGGCTCCCACCAGCCGGCGGTGAGCTGGCCGGGCCCGGCGGGACCGCGCACGTGGGCGTCGCCGGTGAGCGCGTGGAGGACCAGGACAGCGTTGGAACCGTCCGGTGCGAGCTCGCCGTACGTCTCGTAGGCCACGCGCACGTCCGGCAGGCGTCCGCCGGCCTCGAGGTCGAAGGTGCCGACGTCGGCGAACCGGCGGTCCGCGACCGGGTCGCCCTCGCGCCAGGCGCCGGACGCCGGGACGGGCGACGCGGGGCCGCGGCGGGTGGCGCGGGGTCGGACTGCCGCGGGAGCGCCCGCCGGTCTCGTCGTGCTGGTCGGCGTCGGGGTCATCGTCTCTCCTGGCTGCGGTCTCCGGCGGTGCGGTCGGGCGGGCGCACGCGGCGTGTGGCTGCCCGGTGCGTGGCCGCAGGCAGGCGAAGGTGCGCGGTGGTCAGCTGCGCATTCGACGAGTCATGGTGCGACGGTAACGCCCTGTCAGGGGCGCTGCCCAGCGGATCTCACGATGCGGGACCATATTCTGAGACGGCATCTGGTCCCGGCCGGGGGACGAACCGCTCGCTCCAGCGGCCCAGCAGCGTGGCGATCGTGGCCAGCTCGCGGCCGGCCTCCGTGAGCTCGTAGGTCACGCGCGGCGGTACCTCGGGGTACACGGTGCGCAGCACGACGCCGTCGGTCTCCAGCGCCCGGAGCTGGCGGGTGAGCGTCTTGGCCGAGACGGGACCCACGGCCCGCTGCAGCTCGCCGAAGCGCAGCGGCCCGTCGGCCAGCTTCGACACGGTGGTCAGCTTCCAGTCCCCGCCGGCGACGGCGATGCCGACCTCGACCGGGCACACCTCCAGCGCGCGTCGTACCGCGTCCCGCATGGCGTCCTCGCTTCCCCTGATGTCCCTTGGTGACACAGATGACCGTACTACCGCTGGCGGTCGGTTGTGCCTACGGTCGCACCATGCAGGCACTCATCGTCTCCGCGGCTCCGTCGGCCGGCTCCCTGACCGCGGACCTCGCCGCCACCGCCGAGTCGACGCTCCGTGACCAGGGCGACGACGTCGTCCTGGTCGACCTGGCGCGGCTCGGCTGGCACCCCGCCGTCCGGCCGTCGGACTACGGCGTCGAGGAGCTGACCGCGCCGGTCGGCACCCACGCGCTCGACGCGGCGGCGTCGGGCACCCTGGACACGGAGGTCGCGCGGCACCAGGAGCTCCTGCGCCGGGCCGACCTCCTCGTGCTGCTCTTCCCGCTCTGGTGGGCGGGGATGCCGGCCGTCCTCAAGGGATGGGTCGACCGGGTCTTCACCCAGGGCTTCGCCTACGGCCTGCGCGACGCCGCGGGCAACCCCCGCAAGTACGGCGACGGTGCGTTCGCGGGCAAGCGCGGGCTGGTCGTGACGACAGCGGGCCGGGCGGAGGCCTTCGGGCCGCGCGGCGTGAACGGCCACATCGAGGACCTGCTGTTCCCCGTGAACCACGGGATCCTCTGGTACACGGGCATCGAGCCCCTGGCGCCGCTCGCCCTGCTCGGCGTCGACTCCCCGGTGTGGGCGGGCGTCGAGGACGCCAGGGCGCAGGTGCGCAAGCGGTTCGAGAACCTCGGCACCGACGAGCCGCTGCCCTACCGGCGGCTGCTCGACGACTACGACGCGCAGCGGCGGCTGCTCGAGGAGCACGCGCCCGGACGGACCGACCTGGCGATCCACCGGCGCACCGGCGGCCCGGCTGATCGACCGTGATCGTTCCCGGACCGCGGCGGCCGAGGAGCCGTCCCGGCCACCGGGCCCGCCGTAGCATGTCCGCGTCGGCGCCGACCGGGCGTCACCCGCCCGATCCCAGGAGCACTGTGAGACCCGATGCGCAGGGCGTCGCCCCCGGCAGCGGCACACGTCCGCACGACCACGACTTCTCACCCTGGGGCTTCTGGACCGACGCCGACGACGAGCAGCGTGCCCGCCAGCTCGCCTGGCAGGACCACCTGCAGGGCCTGCACCCCACGTGGAGGCTGGCGGACGGCGTGTTCGTCTCGGAGCACGCCGCCGTGCAGAACGAGCACCTCACCCTCGGGGAGCGGACGTACGTGGCGGCCGGCGCCTATCTCACCGGGACGCTGCGTGCCGGGCGGGACTGCTCGGTCAACGCGTACACGGTGGTGCGCGGCGACGTCGTCCTCGGCGACGCGGTGCGCATCGGGGCGCACACCTCGATCCTCGGGTTCAACCACACGTTCGACGCCGGCACCGAGGTCCACCAGCAGCCGTTGACGTCGCGGGGGATCAGCGTCGGGGACGACGTGTGGATCGGGTCGCACGTCGTCCTGCTCGACGGCGTCACGGTCGGCGACGCCGCCGTCCTCGCCGCGGGTGCCGTCGTCACCAAGGACGTGCCGCCCGGCGCCGTCGTCGGGGGGAACCCGGCACGCGTGCTCAAGTGGCGGGTGCCGCCGTCCGGCGCTCCCCGTGCCGCCGCCTCGGGCGACGGCCTGGCGGAGGCCCTCCGCGCGTTCGCCGACCGCGCTCGCGACCAGGCGCCGGACGTCCTCGCCAGCCACTGGGACCCGCGGGCACGGCTGTTCCTCGACCGGCCCGGCGGCCGGGCGACGGTCCGCGCCCAGTGCGACGCGATCGAGGTCGCGGACCTCCTCCTCGGTGCAGCACCCGGGCAGCTGCCCGCGGCCGAGCAGGTCGACCGGCTGCGATCGTGGCAGGACCCGAGGACGGGGCTCGTGGGCGAGCTGTCGTCCGACGGCGGGCGTGCCCCGGCCGACGAGCCCTGGCCGCACCCGGACGAGAGCTACCACGTGCTGTGCGTCGGGTACGCGCTCGACCTCCTCGGTAGCAGGTTCGCGGCGCCGATCCGGTTCGCCCGGCGCAGCGCTTCCGAGCTCGTCGCCGCCCTGGACGCGCTGCCCTGGCGTCGCAACGCGTGGGGCGCCGGGCACCAGGTCGACGCGCTCGGGACGGCTCTGCTGTGGAACGCCCGCCGGGACGACGCGGAGGGCGACACAAAGGACGGCGCGGACCACGGCCCGGTGTCCGGGGCGCTCGAGACGCTCATGGGGTGGTTGCTGACGAGGGCCGACCCCGCGACGGGCCTCTGGGGGCGACCCACTCCGGACGGGGGTCTGCTCCAACCCGTCAACGGGTACTACCGGACGACCCGCGGCACCTTCGCGCAGCACGGCCTGCCTGTCCCGTACCCGGACCGCGTCGTCGACACCGTCCTGGCACACGTCCGGGACGACCGCTGGTTCCGCCCGGAGAGCTACACCGCGTGCAACGTCCTCGACGTCGCCCACCCGCTCTGGTCGGCTCGATCCACCGGCCACCGCACCGACGAGGTCCGGGCCACGGCCCGCCGGCTCCTGGCGGCGGTGCTCCCCGGCTGGCAGGACGGCGTCGGCCTCGCCTTCCGCGTCCCGCACCCGGCGACCCGCGGGGCCGACGACACCCTGCCGAGCCTGCAGGGAACCGAGATGTGGCTCGCCACCGTCTGGCTGCTCGCGGACCTCCTCGACCTCTCGGAGGAGCTCGGCTACCGGCCTCGAGGCGTGCACCGGCCCGAGCCGGCCGCCTGAGAGGCGGCCGGCCCGCGCGAGAGCGTCAGCGGCGCGGCTCCCACCGGAACATCTTCGCCGCGACGGCGACAGCGACCAGGACCCATGCCAGCGTCGGGGCGAGCAGGGGGAGCGAGCCGGTCAGCGCGGCGCCGCCGTCCCAGGCGGCGACGATCAGCTCGGTGGCCGCACCCCCGGGCAGGAGCCGCTTGAGCAGGGCCATGCTCTCGGTGCCGGTGATGCCGACCCAGCTGGCGACGGCGATCACGCCGATGCTCAGGGGCAGGGCGGTCACCTGGGCGTGCTCGGGGGAGTTCGTCACGCCCGCGGTCGCGATCCCCAGGGCGAGCATCATGGCGAACGCCGCGAGGGTCGCCGCGACGAGGAGCACGGCGTCGACAGGTCCTCCGCCGCTGGCGGCGGCGAAGACCCCGAGGATCAGGGCGATCTGCACCAGAGCGATGGCACCGACCGGCAGGACGAGCCCGGTCAGGATGGTGGCGTCGCTCGCCGCCGTCGACCGGAGCCGCTTGAGGAAGAGGCCCTGGCGCCGGGCGGCCAGCGTGGTGACCGTCGTCGCATAGAGGTTGAACGCGGCGATCGTGAACACGAGCACGGCGGCGACGTACCCGATGCTGCCGATCCGCGTGAAGACGTCGCGGTAGCTGATGAAGAAGACGGCGACCGCGACGGGCATGAGGAGGCTGGTGACGAGCACCGACCGGTTGCGGAAGAGCTGGACCAGCTCGGCCTGGGCGAGAGGAAGCACGATGATCTCCTGTTCGGGGTAGGTCAGGAAGCGGTGGAGTCGGCGCCGATGGCGCGGAAGACGTCGTCCAGGCGGGTCGGTGCCGCGGAGAGGCCCTCCAGCTCGACGCCGTGGGTGTCTGCCCAGTCGAGGAGCTGCTTGAGGTCTCGCTGGAGCTCGAAGGTCTCGATCGCGTAGGACGCGTCGGCCTGCGGGACGGAGCTCGTCGGCGGGGCGGGGGCGTGCCGCGGCAGCGAGAACTGGATCGAGGCCGGGAGCGACCGGGTCAGCTCGGCCACCGTCCCCTGGTGGCGGAACGTGCCGCGGTGCATCAGGCCGATGCGGTCGGCACGCTGCTGCGCCTCCTCCAGGTAGTGGGTCGTCAGCACGACCGTCGTGCCCTCGTCGCGCAGCCGCTGCACCGTGGCCCACAGGGAGTCCCGGGACGCGATGTCCAGGCCGGTGGTGGGCTCGTCGAGGAACAGGAGCTCCGGGTTGCCGTACACCGCGGTCGCGAAGTCGAGCCGACGCCGCTCCCCGCCGGAGAGCTGACCGGTGCGGGTGTCCGCCTTGTGCCCGAGGTCGACGAGGCCCAGGACGCGCTCCACGGAGTCCTCGCGTCCGCTCAGGCGGCCGATCAGCCGCGCGGACTCCGCGACGGTGAGGTCGGCCGAGAAGCCGCTCTCCTGCAGCATGATCCCGACCCGTGGGCGCACCACCGAGCGGTCGGCCGGGTCCGACCCGAGCACGCGCACCGTGCCCGAGGTGGCCTGGCGGTGCCCCTCGACGACCTCGAGGGTCGACGTCTTGCCGGCACCGTTGGTCCCCAGGAGCGCGTAGAGCTCTCCGCGCTCGATGTGGAACGACAGGTCCTTGACGGCGTGGAAGTCGCCGTACGCGACGTCGAGTCCCTCGACGTCGATCACAGTGTTGGTTGACATGGCCCCATCAGACCGCCGACGGCGGCGGGATCCCAGTGTCCCGGCGTCACCCGCCGGCATGACGGACCGCATCGCCCCGGTGTGACGCAGCGTCACTAGCAGGAGGTTCGTCCGTGGACGGATACTGGTGGGCACGATCCCTCGAGCCCTGTGAGCCGCCCACCATGGATGACCGCACCTCCGCCCCGCAGCGCGCGGCCGCGGGGCTCTGGAAGACGTCGACGGCGTCACGGTCCTCGCGTCGGCGGTTCCGCCGGGTCAACCTCACGGCGCTGCTGCCGGTGATCGCCGCCGTGGGGGTCCTGCTGGTGGCGAGGCAGGCGCAGACCTGGGACCAGGCGCTGGTGCTGGGGGCGGGCCTGCTGGCCGCCCTGGTCGCGTTCGAGCGGTGGTCCGCCGGCGACCTCGCGCGGGTGGCGGCGCCCTGCCTGCTCGTCTCGGCGGCGGTGTGGCCGTACGGCGCCCTGGTGGTCGACGGCGACACGCAGGCCGCCTACTACGCGCTGGCCGTCGTGGCGTGCCTGGTGGTCCCGGAGCTTCCGCGCCACCGGGCGGCGGCAGCCGTCGGGGTCGGGCTGTACGTCGCGGCGGTCGGCACCTGGGGGCTGGTCGCTGCCGGGCCCTTCTCGGCGGGTGCGCTGATCTCCTTCGTGATCCTGCCCACCGGTTTCACCGTCGTCTCGATCTGCCTGCGGCTTCCCAACAAGGGGTTCTACGACGTGATGACGGAGCTGGAGGAGGCACGGGAACGGGAGGCGGAGCTCGCCGTCGTGCGTGAGCGGGTCCGGTTCGCGAGCGACCTGCACGACATCCAGGGCCACACGCTGCACGTGGTGAAGCTGAAGATCGCGCTGGCGCAGAAGCTCCTGCGCGCGGACACGGCGCGCGCGGAGCAGGAGCTGCGCGAGACGTACGACCTGGTCGGCGACACGATCGCGCAGGCCAAGGAGCTCGCCTACGGGCGCCGTCGGCCGAACCTGTCGGCCGAGCTGGAGAACGCCAGGAACCTGCTCGAGGCCGCGGGCATCCACGTCCGTGTCGACCACCCGACGAGCGTCCGGGCGCAGCCCGGCGACCTGCTGGCGCAGGTGCTGCGGGAGACGACCACCAACGTCCTGCGCCACTCGCGCGCCACGCTGGTGCACGTGGCGGTCACGGACCACGGCATCACGATCGTCAACGACGGGGTCGACGGGCACCCGCCGCCGACGCTGCGCGGGCTGTCGCTGCTCGCGAGCCGGGTGGCGGACAACGGTGGCACGCTGACCGCGGAGCTCGCGGACGACCGGTTCCGGACGGCGGCCACCTTCCCGGCCGGCGCCGCCGGCGCAGCCGGGGCCGACCTGCGACCCGAGGAGGACGCACGATGACCACGGTGGTGCTGGCCGACGACGAGGCCCTGCTCCGCAGGGCGCTCGCTGCGCTCCTCCCGCTCGAGGGCGACGTCACCGTCCTGGCGGAGGCGGCCGACGGCGCTGAGGCGGTCGAGGCCACGATCGAGCACCGGCCCGACGTGCTGGTCGTCGACCTCGAGATGCCGGGGGTCGACGGCCTGGAGGCCGTGGCCGAGATCCGCCGTGTCCTGCCGGGGCAGGTGGTCCTCATGCTGACCCGCCACGCCCGGCCGGGGGTGCTGCGCCAGGCCCTGCGGCTCGGGGTGCAGGGCTTCGTGAGCAAGTCGGCCGAGCCGGCGCACATCGCCCGGGTCGTCGCGGCGCTGCACGAGGGAGGGCGGTGGATCGACCAGGACGTCTCCGCCGCGGCCCTCATCGACGACGTCCCGCTGACGGACCGGGAGCTCGACGTGCTCCGGGTGACGCGCGACGGCTACTCGGTCGCCGAGATCGCCGCCCGGCTGTACCTGGCACCAGGAACGGTGCGCAACTATCTGTCCAGCGCCATGCAGAAGACGCAGACCCGCACGCGGCACGAGGCCGCACGCTATGCCCGTGAGCACGACTGGCTGTGACGCGCACCGACGAGAGGAACGACATGTCCGAGCGCCCTGGTCCACCGGCCGCCCCGACGCTGGCGGAGGACCTGCTGCTGCTGCTCTTCCAGCCACGGTCCGGCACCATCGCCGGGGAGAACACCCTGTACTACGTCCTGGCCGGCGGCGTGCTCGCGGACCTCGCGCTCGGCGAGCACGTGCGCACCACGCGCTCGCCCGGAGGCAACGTCCGCGTGGGCGCCGTCGAGGACCGGGCGCCGTCGGACCCGGTCCTGCGGTCGGCCTGGGACTACGTGGCCGGCAAGCCCCGCGGGGTCCAGACCGTGCTCGCCGCCATCGGCCCCGGGCTGCGGGCGCCGCTGCTCGAGAACGTCGTCGCGCGCGGCGACATCCGCCAGGAGTCCCGCACGGTGCTCGGCCTCTTCCGATCGACCGCGCTCGTGGACGGCGGGACGCCCCGCCGGGCGGAGCTCGTCGAGAGCGTGCGTGCGGTGCTCGTCGACGGCGCGGAACCGACGCCACGGGTGGCGGCGCTCGGGGGCCTGCTGGCGGGCAGCGGCACGCTTCCCCAGCTCCACCGGGAGATCCCGTGGACGACGCCGGTCATCAAGCGTGCGCACGAGCTCGAGCGCGGGACCTGGGGCGCCCAGGCCGCCGGCGCGGCGGTGGCGCGCACGGTCACCGCCACGGTCGTCAACAGCACGACCTACGCCCTGACCCTCGTCCCGCGGGGCTGAGCCCGCCCTGCACCCGGGTCTCAGGGGCGCAGCAGCACCTTGGTCGCCCGGCGCTCGTCCATCGCGGCGTAGGCCTGCGCGACGTCGGCCAGGGGCATCTCGGCGTCGAACACCTTCCCCGGCCGGATCGCACCCGACAGCACGTCGGGAAGCAGCTCCGCCATGTGGGCACGGGCGGGCGCCATCCCGCCGCCCACGGTGATGTTGCGGCGGAAGAGCTGCCCGATCGGCACCTGCGAGCCGCCGTGCGGCACCCCGACGAACCCGACACGGCCGCCGCCACGGACCGACCCGAGCGCCTGCGCCATGGACTCCTCGGTGCCGACGCACTCGAGCGCGGCGTCGGCCAGGTCGCCGCCGAGCAGCTCGCGCAGCGCGGCGACGCCCTCCTCGCCGCGTTCGGCGACGACGTCGGTGGCGCCCAGCTCGCGCGCCAGGGCGGCCCGGTCCGGGTGCCGCGAGAACGCCACGACGCGTTCCGCCCCGAGGCGCCGCGCGGCGATCACCCCGCACAGCCCGACGGCGCCGTCGCCCACCACGGCCACGGTGTCGCCCGGACCGACCCCGGCCGACACGGCGGCGTGGTGTCCGGTGGACATCACGTCCGACAGCGTCAGCAGGTGCGGCACCAGGCCGGCGGCCTCCAGGTCCGCCAGGGGGCGGCCCACCGGGAACAGCGAGTGCTGCGCCAGCGGGATGCGGACCCGCTCGCTCTGGGCGCCGTCGACGGGGTGCCCCTCGCGGTCGGTCGAGCCGAAGCCGGTCACCCGGTCGCACGCCGAGGGGTACCCGGCCCGGCAGGACTGGCACCGCCCGCAGCTCAGCGAGAACGGCACGACGACGACGTCGCCGGGCTCGGCCGAGGTCACCTCGGCGCCCACCTCCGCGACCACGCCGATCAGCTCGTGACCGATGGGGTGCGGTTCCTTGGTGGGGGTCACGCCGCGGTAGGGCCACAGGTCGGAGCCGCACACGCACGCGGCCACCACCCGCAGGACGGCGTCGTGCGGCGTCAGCAGCACCGGGTCGGGGCGCTCCTCGGCGCGGACGTCACGGGCGGCATGGATCATCGTGGCGAGCATGCGACCACCGTACGGCGCGCGCGGCGCGCGCGACGCCGTCGGACATCGTGAGACGGCGTCGCGCGACGACGTCAGCGTCCGAGCGCCGCCTTCGCGGCGGTGAAGCCCAGCTCGAGGTCGGCGAGGATGTCGTCGACGTCCTCGATGCCGACGGCGAGGCGCACCAGGCCCGGTGTGACGCCGGACTTGGCCTGCTCGGCCGGGGTGAGCTGGCTGTGGGTCGTGGACGCCGGGTGGATCACCAGGGAGCGGACGTCACCGATGTTCGCCACGTTCGAGTGCAGCTCGAGCGCCGAGACGAACGCCTGGCCGGCCTCCGCCCCGCCGTCGAGCTCGAACGCCACCACCGCGCCGGCACCCCGCGGGGCGTAGCGCTGCTGGGTGGCGTGCCACGGGCTGGACGCCAGGCCCGCGTAGTGGACGGTGCGGACGTCGTCGCGCGCCTCGAGCCACTCGGCGACCCGCTGGGCGTTGGCCACGTGCCGCTCGACGCGCAGGGAGAGCGTCTCGATGCCCTGGGAGATCTGGAACGCGTTGAAGGGGGAGACCGCTGCGCCGAGGTCGCGCAGGAGCTGCACGCGCGCCTTGAGGACGTACGCCAGGTTGGCGCCGAGGATCCCGTCGACGCCCAGGTCCCGGGCGTAGACCACGCCGTTGTACGAGGGGTCGGGGGTGTTGAAGCCCGCGAACCGCTCGGGGTACCGGGCGTAGTCGAAGTTCCCCGAGTCGACGATCACGCCAGCCACGGACGTGCCGTGCCCGCCGAGGTACTTCGTGGCCGAGTGCACGACGACGTCCGCGCCGTGCTCGATCGGCCGCACGAGGTACGGCGTCGCCACCGTGTTGTCGACGATGAGCGGCACCTCGGCGGCGTGCGCGGCGTCCGCCACCAGCGCGATGTCGAGGAAGTCCCCGCGCGGGTTGGGGATGGTCTCGGCGAAGAACGCCTTGGTGTTCGGCCGGACGGCGGCGCGCCAGGCGTCGGCGTCGTGCGCGTCGTCGACGAACGTGGTCTCGATGCCGAGCCGCGGCAGGGTGTGCTTGAGCAGGTTGTACGTGCCGCCGTACAGGCTCGAGGAGGCGACGACGTGGTCGCCGGCCTCGGCGACGTTGAGGATCGCGAACGTCTCGGCCGCCTGGCCGGAGGCGAGCAGCAGGGCGCCGACGCCGCCCTCGAGGTCCGCGATGCGGTTCTCCACGACCTCCTGGGTCGGGTT
Organism: Isoptericola sp. S6320L; assembly: GCF_023015685.1. Lineage (NCBI taxonomy): Bacteria > Bacillati > Actinomycetota > Actinomycetes > Micrococcales > Promicromonosporaceae > Isoptericola > Isoptericola sp. S6320L. Next base: position 130,907 of record NZ_JALKAT010000005.1, on the reverse strand, counting down.
GTTGATCCGCGTGTAGATGGGCCCCAGCTCCGCGAGCGCGAACCGCTTGGCGGCGGTCTCGGCGTCGGGGAACACGTAGGACGTGGTCTGGAAGATCGGCAGCGCCCGGGCACCCGTCGTCGGGTCGGGCGCCTGGCCGGCGTGGATCTGGCGGGTGGTGAAGGACCAGCGGGGTGCGTCTGTCATGACGTGACCGTACGAGCGCGGTCTCGCTGAGTGGAAGGGGTGATCCACAGCGTGAGACGACGGCGGCCCCCTCGCCCGTCGAGGGGGAGGGGGCCGCCGGTGCGACGCGTCAGTGGCTGTAGCCGGAGTCCTTCGCCCGCTGGAAGGAGCGCTCGATCTCCGCCTCGGCCTCCTCGCGGCCGACCCAGTGCGCACCCTCGACCGACTTGCCCGGCTCCAGGTCCTTGTAGACCTCGAAGAAGTGCTGGATCTCCAGGCGGTGGAAGTCCGAGACGTCGTCGATGTCCTGGCGCCACGCGGCGCGCTGGTCACCGAGCGGCACACACAGGACCTTGTCGTCGCCGCCCGCCTCGTCGCGCATCCGGAACATGCCCAGCGCGCGGCACTTGATGAGGCAGCCGGGGAACGTGGGCTCCTCCAGCAGGACGAGTGCGTCGAGCGGGTCGCCGTCCTCGCCGAGGGTGCCCTCGATGAACCCGTAGTCGTCCGGGTAGCGGGTCGAGGTGAACAGCATCCGGTCGAGCCGGATCCGGCCCGACTCGTGATCGACCTCGTACTTGTTCCGCTGACCCTTCGGGATCTCGATCGTGACGTCGAACTCCACTGTTCCTCCAGTCTCGGGGCGTGCGCGCAGCCCCAGTGTGCCACGCAGACGCCGTCCGGACGCCGTGGCGCGGTGCTGCTCGAGCGCGAGAACGTGCGAGAATGCGGGGGACGGAGCCTGCTTGTGACCAGGTTCACGAGAACGGGGAGGACCGCATGGGGTGGCGGCTGAGCATCGGCGCCACCGTCACGACGGTCGTGGCCCTCTTCGGTGGCTACCTGGTGGCCGACGCGTACGACGTCGTGCCCGGCATGGTCACCCTCGAACCGGCCCCCGAGCCCCCCGCGCCGTTCCCCGACGCCCCCGGCGCGACCACCGGCCCGAGCCCCTCCGCCGTGCTCCCCGCCGTGTCGCAGGACGCCCCCGTGCCGGACGCCGCCGCCGTCGACGACCTGGTCGACGACCTGGCGGGCGACAACCGGCTCGGCAAGCGGGTCGGGGTGCTGGTCGCCGACGGCGCCACGGGGACGACGCTGGGACAGTCCGCCCCGGACCGGCTGATGATCCCGGCGTCCACCCAGAAGATCCTCACCGCCGTGGCGGCCTACGCCGGGCCCGGCGGCGACACCCGGCTCGTCACGCGGGCGATGCTGCACAGCGACGACCGGCTGGTGCTCGTCGGCGGTGGCGACATGCTGCTCGCGGCGGGCGAGGGCGATCCCACGGCGGTCAACGGCCACGCCGGCCTGGGCGACCTCGCTGACCAGGTGGCGGCGAAGATCCGCCTGACCGGTACGGACTCCGTGACGCTCGCCGTCGACGACACCCTCTTCACCGGGCCCGCGATCGCCCCCACGGTCCGGGCCAGCGACGCGGCCGACGGCTACGTCGCCCCCGTGGCCGCGCTCGCCGTCGACGCCGCCCGGCTCACCGACGACAAGTACGCCCGCCGCGAGGAGGACCCCGCGCTCGCCGCCGCCCGCACGTTCGCCGACGCGCTGGCCGACCGCGGCATCGAGGTGTCCGGAGAGATCGTGCGGCAGGCGGCGCCGTCGTCGGCGGTGGAGGTCGGCCGGGTGGAGTCCGCACCGCTCGGCGACCTCGTCGGCTACCTGCTCGAGGAGTCCGACAACACCCTCACGGAAGTGGTGGGACGGCTCGTCGCGATCGACGCCGGCCTGCCCGGCTCGGCGGACGCGGCCGTCAGCGAGGTGCTCGCCACCGTCGAGGACCAGGGCGTGGACCTGTCGGGCGCTGTGCTCACCGACCTGTCCGGGCTCGGCACGGGCTCGCGCATGAGCGCGCAGCAGCTCGTCGACAGCCTCCTCGTGGCCGCGGCGCAGCCCGAGCTGCGCGCAGCCGTGACCGGCCTGCCCGTGGCCGGCCTCGAGGGCACGCTCGCCGACCGGTTCGGTGGTGACAACCCCGGCCGCGGCTACACGGAGGCGAAGACGGGGAGCCTGCCCGACGTCCGGGCGCTCGCCGGCACCGTGGTCACGGACGACGACCGGCTGCTCGTCTTCGCGCTGGTCGCCGACCGCATCCCCGAGGGCGGCTCGGTGGGCGCCAACCTGCTCTTCGACGACTTCGTGGGAGACCTCGCGGCCTGCGGCTGCTCGTAGCCGCCGCGGTTACCGTGGACCCGTGACCGCACCGAGCACCGCCCTCGTCGACTGGTCGACGGCCGCACAGATCGCCCGTCGCGTCGCGCGGCCGGGACCCGTCGCCACGCGCGGCGAGCTCGACGACCTGGTCGGGTCGCTGCGCACGGCCGCCCACGACGCCGTCCCGCACGTCCTGCGGGTGACGCGGATGCGTCCCGCGACGGGGGCCGACGTCGAGCGGGACCACCACCCGGACGGCCGGCTGCGCCGCGTCCGCGTGCCGCGACCCGACCTCGGCGACGTCCGCGTCGTCGACCGCGCCACCTGGGCGCTGGCCAACACCCGCTCGATGGCGGCGATGACCGCGCCGGCGCTCGCCGTCCTCGGCAAGGACGCGCCGTCGGCGGGGTCCGGAGCCGCCCGGCTGGCCGGAGCGGCCGAGGTCGGCGGGCTCCTCGCGCTCCTGTCGTCGAAGGTGCTCGGCCAGTTCGACCCCTACGGCGAGGGCCGGCCGGCCCTGCTGCTGGTGGCGCCCAACGTGCTCGCCGCGGAGCAGGCGCTGCGCTTGGACCGCCGCGACTTCCACCTCTGGGTCTGCCTGCACGAGCAGACCCACGCCCTGCAGTTCGCCGCCGCACCCTGGCTCGCGGACCACCTCGCCGGCCGGCTCGGCACCCTCCTGCAGGACGTCACCACCACCTCGATGGGCCTGGCCCACGCCCCGTGGCGGGACAAGGCCGCCCTGGTCGGGCGCACCGTGCTCGACGCCGTCCGCGGCGAGCTCACCACACCGCTCGACCAGGTCCTGGGCGCCGAGCAGAAGCGCGTGCTCGCCGAGATCACCGCCGTCATGGCGCTCCTGGAGGGGCACGCCGACGTGATGATGGACGCCGTCGGCCGGCGCGTGGTGCCGAGCGTCCGCACCATCCGGTCCCGGTTCGAGAAGCGGCGCGACGGCGAGGGCGCACCCCGGTTCGACGCGGTGCTGCGGCGGGTCCTCGGCATGGACGCCAAGCTGGCGCAGTACCGCGACGGCGCCCGGTTCGTGCGCGCCGTGGAGGAGCGCGCCGGCCGTGACGCGCTGAACGCCGTGTGGGCCGCCCCCGAGCACCTGCCGTCCGCGCGGGAGATCCACGACGCGCGGGCCTGGGTGCGCCGCGTCCACGGCTGAGACCGTGGCCCGCGTCGACCCCGCCCTCGCCGCCGCCCGCGCCGCGGTGCGCGGCGAGCTCGCCGACCTCCCGCCCGACGCCCTGGTGCTCGTGGCCTGCTCGGGCGGCCCGGACTCGTCGGCGCTCGCGGCCACGCTCGCCACGGAGTCGCGACGGGTCGGCCGCTCGGTGCGCTCCCGGGGGCACGCGGTGCGGGCGGGCGCCGTCGTCGTCGACCACGCCCTGCAGCCCGGCTCCGACGGCGTGGCCCGGCGGGCCGCGCAGCAGTGCCGCGAGCTGGGCCTCGACCCGGTGGTGGTGCGTCGCGTCGAGGTGGACCCGGTGGCCGGCGGCCCGGAGTCCGCGGCGCGCGACGCCCGCTACGCGGCGTTCGACGACGTGGTCGCCGCCACGGGCGCGGCCGCGGTCCTGCTGGGCCACACGCTGGACGACCAGGCGGAGCAGGTGCTGCTCGGCCTCGCCCGGGGGAGCGGGACACGCTCGCTGGCGGGGATGCCGCGGCGTCGCGGCCCCTACCGCCGCCCGTTCCTCGGGCTGCGGCGCGCCCAGACGGAGCGGGTGTGCGCCGTCGTCGGCCTCGCGCCGTGGCAGGACCCGACGAACGACGCGTCCGCGGCCGGGGCACCGCTTCGCTCGCGCGTGCGCGGACGGCTGCTGCCGGCGCTCGAGGAGGTGCTCGGCCCCGGCGCGGTGGCAGCGCTCGGGCGCAGCGCGGACCAGCTCCGCGACGACGCGGACCTGCTCGACGCGCTCGCCGCGGACCTGCTGGCCGCGGCGCGCGTCCCGGCCGGCCCTCCCGGCGGTCCTCCGGCCGGGACCGGGGGGACGGGCCCGACGGACGCCGGCGACGCCGTCGTGCTCGACGTCACACCGCTCGCCGAGGCACCCGCCGCGCTGCGCCGTCGGGTGCTGCGTGCCGCGGCCCTGGCCGCAGGCTGTCCTGCGGGGACGACGACGTCGCGGCACGTCACGGCGCTCGACGCCCTGGTGGTGCGGTGGCGCGGTCAGCGCGAGGTGCACCTGCCCGGTGGCGCACGGGCCACGCGCGCGTGTGGCAGGCTGGTCCTGCGCTCGGGCACGGTTCCCGGCGCGGAACCCATCCCGCACCATGAGGAGTAGCCCGTGGACCAGTCGGACGTCGCCGGCGACCTCGCCGACATCCTGCTCACCGAGGAACAGCTGGGCAGCCGGCTGGACGAGATGGCCGCCCAGATCGACGCGGACTACGCGGGCAAGGACCTGCTGCTGGTCGGGGTGCTCAAGGGTGCGGTCATGGTCATGGCCGACCTCTCGCGCCGCCTCCACCACCCGGTCTCGATGGACTGGATGGCCGTGTCCTCCTACGGCTCCGGGACCAAGTCGTCCGGGGTGGTGCGGATCCTCAAGGACCTCGACACCGACCTGTCGGGGCGCAACGTCCTGATCGCCGAGGACATCATCGACTCGGGTCTCACCCTGTCCTGGCTGGTGCAGAACCTGCGCTCCCGCGGACCGGAGTCGGTCGAGATCGCGACGATGCTCCGCAAGCCGGACGCCGCGAAGGTGGAGGTCGACGTGAAGTACGTCGGCTTCGACATCCCCAACGAGTTCGTGGTCGGCTACGGCCTCGACTACGCCGAGAAGTACCGCAACCTGCCGTTCATCGGGACGCTCGCACCGCACGTCTACGCCTGACGTGCGCTGAGCCCTGCGCGAACACACCGGGAACTCTCAGGACGGCCGTGTAGTTTCGCCTATCGAACCACCGCCCGGACGAAGGGAAGCGGGGCAGCGCCCCGTCACGGATGAACCTCAAGAAGATCTTCAGCGGACCGATCATCTGGATCGTGCTCGGCCTGGTGCTCGTCGCGCTCGCGTTCTCGGCCTTCACGGGCGAGCGCGTGAGCCGCGTCGAGACGTCGCAGGGCCTCGAGCTGCTCCAGGGTGACACGGTGGAGCACGCCCTCATCGTTGACGGTGAGCAACGGGTCGAGCTCGACCTCTCGGAGCCCTACGTCGTCGACGAGGACACCGACGACGAGGTGGACCACGGCGAGAAGGTCGACTTCTTCTGGGTGGCTCCTCAGGGCGAGGACGTCGTCGCGGCCGTCGAGGGCGCGGACCTGCCCGACGGGTACGACACCGACGTGCCGCAGGCCTCCTTCTGGGGATCGATGCTGTCGTTCCTCGTCCCGTTCCTCATCATCCTCGCGATCTTCTGGTTCGTGATGTCCCGCATGCAGGGCGGCGGCAACCGGGTCATGGGCTTCGGCAAGTCCAAGGCGAAGCTCATCAGCAAGGACATGCCCCAGGTGACGTTCGACGACGTCGCCGGCGTGGACGAGGCCGTCGAGGAGCTGCACGAGATCAAGGAGTTCCTCGCCGAGCCGGACAAGTTCCAGGCCGTGGGGGCGAAGATCCCGAAGGGCGTCCTGCTGTACGGCCCGCCCGGCACCGGCAAGACCCTGCTCGCGCGCGCCGTCGCGGGCGAGGCCGGGGTGCCGTTCTACACGATCTCCGGTTCCGACTTCGTCGAGATGTTCGTCGGCGTGGGTGCCTCGCGCGTCCGCGACCTGTTCGAGCAGGCGAAGAACAACGCCCCCGCGATCATCTTCGTCGACGAGATCGACGCCGTCGGCCGCCACCGCGGCGCGGGCATGGGCGGCGGGCACGACGAGCGCGAGCAGACGCTCAACCAGATGCTCGTGGAGATGGACGGGTTCGACGTCAAGACGAACGTCATCCTCATCGCCGCGACCAACCGCCCGGACATCCTGGACCCGGCGCTGCTGCGCCCCGGCCGTTTCGACCGTCAGGTCGCCGTGGAGGCGCCGGACCTCAAGGGTCGTGAGCGGATCCTGCGGGTGCACGCCCAGGGCAAGCCCATGGTCGACGAGATCGACCTGGCCGCCGTCGCGCGCCGCACCCCCGGGTTCACCGGCGCCGACCTGGCGAACGTGCTCAACGAGGCCGCGCTGCTCACCGCGCGCTCCGGTGCCCAGCTCATCGACGACCGCGCGCTGGACGAGGCGATCGACCGCGTCATCGCGGGCCCGCAGAAGCGCACCCGCGTCATGCAGGTCAAGGAGCAGAAGATCACCGCGTACCACGAGGGCGGGCACGCCCTGGTGGCGGCGGCCATGCGGTACACCGACCCCGTCACCAAGGTGACGATCCTGCCGCGCGGGCGCGCCCTCGGCTACACGATGGTCATGCCCACGGAGGACAAGTACTCGACCACGCGCAACGAGCTGCTCGACCAGCTCGCGTACGCCATGGGCGGCCGCGTGGCCGAGGAGATCGTGTTCCACGACCCGACCACGGGTGCGAGCAACGACATCGAGAAGGCCAGCGCCATCGCCCGCAAGATGGTGATGGAGTACGGCATGAGCGACAAGGTCGGGGCCATCAAGCTCGGCTCCGCCTCCTCCGAGCCGTTCCTCGGCAAGGACATGGGCCACCAGCGTGACTACTCCGAGGCCGTGGCGGGCACCGTCGACCACGAGGTCCGTCGCCTCGTGGAGGCTGCCCACGACGAGGCCTGGGAGGTCCTGACCCAGTACCGCGACGTCCTGGACGACCTGGTGCTGCAGCTCCTCGAGAAGGAGACGCTCAACCAGGCGGAGCTGGCCGAGATCTTCGGCCCCGTGGTCAAGCGCCCGGCCCGCGACGTGTGGCTCTCGAGCGAGCAGCGTGCCGTGCACACCCGCGGACCGGTCATGACCGACGGCGAGAAGGCCGCCTACTCGACCAACGGCACGCCGGGCGTCCCGCAGGACGAGGCCGCCGTCGTCGGGAACGTCGAGGCGGAGGCGGCGGCACGCTCCGACGTCACCGGGCGCATCTCGCGTGCTGCCGGCGAGCCGCGCGACGGCGGCCACCACGAGGAGACCTCCGAGGAGAGTCCGTGAGCGACGAGGACCTGCCGCTGACCGCGGTGTCCATCGGGGTGCGGCCTGCCGCCGACGTGCCGGCCTACGACGCCGAGCGCGCCGAGGCCGCCGTCCGTGAGCTGCTCGTCGCCGTCGGCGAGGACCCCGACCGCGAGGGCCTGGTGGACACCCCGGCCCGGGTCGCCCGCGCCTACCGGGAGATCTTCGCCGGGCTGCGCCAGGACCCCGAGGACGTCCTGACCACCACGTTCGACCTCGGTCACGAGGAGATGGTGCTGGTCAAGGACATCGAGGTGTACTCCACCTGCGAGCACCACCTGGTGCCGTTCCACGGCGTCGCCCACGTGGGCTACATCCCCAGCGCCGACGGCCGGATCACCGGGCTGTCCAAGCTCGCCCGCCTGGTCGAGGTCTACGCCCGGCGGCCCCAGGTGCAGGAGCGGCTGACCACGCAGGTCGCCGACGCCCTGGTGCGCATCCTGGAACCCCGCGGCGTCATCGTCGTCGTCGAGTGCGAGCACCTGTGCATGTCGATGCGCGGCGTGCGCAAGCCCGGGTCGCGGACCGTGACCTCGGCGGTGCGGGGCGCCATGCAGAACGCCGCGACCCGTGCCGAGGCGATGAGCCTCATCCTGGGACGGTAGTCCGCATGGCTGGACGCGACGCCGTGGTCGCCGGGCTCCCCGAGCTCACCGCGACCGGACGCTGCCTCGTCATGGGGGTCGTCAACATCACCCCCGACTCGTTCTCCGACGGCGGCGAGTGGTTCGAGCCGGACGCCGGCGTGCAGCACGGCCTGGACCTGCTCGCGGAGGGTGCGGACATCCTGGACGTCGGCGGCGAGTCGACCCGGCCCGGGGCCGCGCGCGTCAGCGAGGCCGAGGAGCTGCAGCGCGTCATCCCCGTCATCGGGCGGCTCGCCGCGGCCGGGGCGGTCGTCTCCGTCGACACGACGCGGGCGGCGGTCGCCGAGCGTGCCGTCGCCGCGGGCGCCCGGATCGTCAACGACGTGTCCGGCGGCCTCGCCGACCCGGCGATGGCGGACGCCGTCGCCTCGACGGGCGCCGCCTACGTCGCCATGCACTGGCGCGGCCACGCCGACGTCATGGACGACCTCGAGACGTACGACGACGTCGTCGTCGACGTCCGTGCAGAGCTCGGCGAGCGCCTCGCGGCCCTGCACGACGCCGGGGTGGCGCCCGAGCAGATCGTCCTCGACCCGGGCCTCGGGTTCGCGAAGGCCGGGGCCCTGAACTGGCCCCTGCTGGCACACCTCGACGCGCTGCACACGCTCGGCCGGCCCGTGCTGGTCGGGGCGTCCCGCAAGCGGTTCCTGGGGCACCTGCTCGCGACCGACGCCGGTGAACCGGCACCCCCGCTGGCCCGCGACGACGCCACCGCGGCCATCTCCGCGCTGGCCGCACACGCCGGGGCATGGTGCGTGCGCGTGCATGCCGCGCGTGCGAGCGTTGACGCCGTGCGCGTCGCAGCCGCCTGGGACGCAGCCCGCACCACCCAGGAGAAGACCTTTCCGGGGCGCGACCACGTCGCGTCGCCGGACCACGAGACGGAGGCCACCCCGTGACGTTTGCCGATGCCGTACCCGGCCCGGACGGGCAGCCCCTCGACCAGATCCGGCTGTCGGGCGTGACCGCGACGGGGCACCACGGCGTGCTCCCCGAGGAGCGTGCCGAGGGGCAGACGTTCCGCGCCGACGTCGTGCTGCACCTGGACACCCGCGCCGCGGCGAGCTCCGACGACCTGGCCGCCACGGTGAGCTATGCGGAGGTCGCCGAGGACGTACACGACGTGCTCGCCGGCTCGCCCGCGGACCTCGTCGAGACCGTCGCCGAGCGGATCGCCGCGGTGGTGCTCGAGCGGGGCCCCGTGCAGGCCGTGGACGTCCGTGTGCACAAGCCGCAGGCGCCCATCAGCGTGCCGTTCGACGACGTCGAGATCGTGGTGCGCCGCGACCGCGAACGGATGCCGGCGGTCAGCGTGCCCGCCGCGCAGGAACCGGCCACCGCTCCGGAGCCGCCGCCGGTGCCGCCGGCCCCGGTGCCCGCGCCGTCCGGCCCGGTACCGGTCGCGGTGGCCGAGCAGTCGGCGCACGTCCCGGACACCGGCGAGACGATGATCTCCGCGATCCCGGTGGAGCTCGCGCCTGTCCCGGCGCCCGAGCCCACCCCCGCAGCCGCGTCCGCCTCCGAGCCGGAGCCGACGCCGGGGCCCGAGTCCGCCCCGGAGCCCGAGCCGGCCGCAGCCGCGCCGGCCGACCCGCTGGACGCCGCGCCGTCCGGTCCGGTCGAGGCGGTCCTCGCCCTGGGCTCCAACCTCGGCGACCCCCAGGGCACGCTGCGCGCCGCCGTGACCGACATCGACCGCATCCCCGGGCTGCAGGTCATGGAGGTCTCCCCGCTGGCCCGGACCGCCGCCGTCGGGCCGGAGCAGCCGGACTTCCTCAACGCCGTGCTGATCGTGCGGACCACGTTGCCGCCGCGCGACCTGCTCGGCGCGTGCCAGGAGGTCGAGCTGATGCACGGCCGCGTCCGCGAGGAGCGGTGGGGCCCGCGCACCCTGGACGTGGACCTGGTGCAGTACGACGGGCTCGTGGCGAGCGCCGAGGACCTCGAGCTGCCGCACCCGCGGGCGCGCGAGCGGGCGTTCGTGCTGGTCCCGTGGGCCGAGGTCGACCCGGACGCGGTGCTGGGCGGCCTCGGTGGCGGCCCCGTGGCGCAGCTTGCCGCGACGGCACCGGACCGGCCGGGCATCCGCTGGCTGGCGCTGGACTGGCTCACCGAGCCGGCCACGACCGGCGCGGTCGCCGCGCAGCCCCAGGCGGCGGCCGAGCCGGAGCCCGCGGAGTACGCGGAGCAGCCGGAGCAGCAGCAGCCGGAGCAGGAGCAGCATGCTGCGCTGCCGGTCCGCGACGCACAGCCGCCCGCCGGGCCGTACACCCCGGCGCAGGGCGACCCGGCGGTGCCGCAGCCGCTGCCGCCCGCGCCCGGGCCGATGCCCCCGTCCGTCCCCGTGCCGCGTCAGGACGGCCCGCCGTCGACGGGTCCGACGGCGCAGGCCGCCTGGGTCTACGAGCCGGAGCAGGTGCCGGAGCGCCAGGAGCCGCCGGCGTTCGTCCCCGCCGCCCAGGAGCCGACCTCGTACGCGGCGCCGGAGCCGACGCCCGCCGCCGAGCAACGTCCGGAGCACGCGCCCGAGCGCCCGTCCGAGCAGTACCCGCACTACGCCCCGCAGGCGGACTACGCACCGCAGCTCGGGTACGCACCGCAGGCGGAGTATGCGCCGCAGCCGGACTACGCGCCGGAGCCGCCCGTCCAGAGCACCCGCCCGCAGCCGGTCTACGCCGAGCCGCACCGCACGGTGGCCCCGCCGTCGGTGAGCCCGGCCCCCGCGAGCCCGCCCGCACCGTACTCCGGGCACGTCGAGCAGGCGACGGTCCCCGCGCCGCACCAGCACGCACCGATCCCGCCCGCGCCGGACGCCGACCCCGGACGCCCCTGACGTGCGCCGCACCCGCCTGCGCACCCTGGCGGCGGTCGCGGCCGTCGTCGCGGTCGTCGGTGCGCTGCTGCTGCGGCTGCTGGAGTCGCGGCGCGTCTACGTGCCGGGGGCCGCGTGGGTCGAGGTCCTCGCGATCCTGCTGCTGGCCGGGCTGATCTTCGGTGCCGGCTGGTCGGTGCGTGCCTACCTGCGGGGTGACCGGCCGGACCTGTCCGGCCTGCGGGCGGCGCGGACCTTCGCGATGGCCAAGGCGGCGGCCTACACCGGGGCGCTGCTCGCCGGCCGGTACGTGGCGCACGTGCTCGTCGTGCTGCCGGAGCTCGAGGTCGAGGCCCGGCGGGACCAGGCCGTCGTGTCCGGCGTCGCGGCCCTCGCGGCGGTGGCGCTGAGCGTGGTGGGGCTCGTCGTGGAGAAGTTCTGCGAGGTCCCGCCGCCGGAGGACGACGACGGCAAGGCCGAGGCGATCACGTCCTGACCGCGCGGGATGGCAGGATGAACGTATGACCTCGCTCGATCCTGCCGCGCAGCCCGCGGGCCCGTTCGACCCGCCCGGTGTCACCTGGGACCGCGTCTCGCCCCGGCTGATCACGGCCCGGCTCGTCGTCCTCGCCCTGACGTTCGGCCTCCCGCTCGTCGCCTGCGCCGTCGTGGCGGCGCTCGTGACGCCGTGGGTGTGGATCCCCGCCGGCGTCCTGGCGGCGCTGCTGCTGTGGACGGTGCTGCTCGTGCCCCGGCAGGTCCGGGCCATGGGGTACGCCGAGCGCGACGACGACCTCCTGATCCGCAAGGGCATCCTGTTCCGCCAGCTCGTCGTGGTGCCCTACGGACGCATGCAGTTCGTCGACGTCGAGGCGGGACCGCTGGACCGCAAGCTCGACATCGCCAAGGTCCAGCTGCACACGGCGGCCGCCAGCACCGACGCCGTCATCCCGGGCCTCGCCCCGGACGAGGCCGAGCGACTCCGCGACCGTCTCACCGCGCGCGGTGAGGCAAGGCTGGCGGGTCTGTGAGCGACAGCGGCCCGGTGCCCTCCTCGGCGTCGCGCCCGGCGCAGAGCCCGGAGCCTCCGGCGCAGCAGCAGTGGCGGCGGGTCCACCCGGTCACGCCGTTCGTCCGGGGCTGGGCGGTGATCGTCGCCCTGCTCTTCGTGGTGGCGCAGCAGAGCTTCGACGGCGTCCCGTACGGCGAGATCGTCGACGACCTGGCGCGGCTGTGGTGGGTCTTCGCCCTCGGTGTGCTGGTCGTGCTCTCGATCGTCTTCGGGTACGCCGCGCTCGCCTGGCGCATGACGAGCTACGCGGTCGACGACGACGCCGCGCACCTGCGCAAGGGCATCCTGTTCCGCCAGCAGCGGCACGCCCGGCTCGACCGGCTGCAGGCGGTGGACGTGCGCCAGCCGCTCCTGGCCCGGATCTTCGGGCTGGCGGAGCTGACGCTGGAGGTCGCGGGCGGCACGGACTCCGCGGTGGCGATCGGGTTCCTGCGCCTCGACGACGCGACCGAGCTGCGCGCGGACCTGCTCGCGAGAGCTGCCGGGGTGAAGGCCCGTCGCGCCGGCGCGGTGACCGCCGGGACGACGGCCCCTGCGGTGGCCACCGACGACTCCGGCACCGCCGCCGCGCCGGTGCCGGACGCCGAGGCCGAGGCGCCGCGAGGGTCCGCCGTGGCCGCCGACGCCCCGGACCCCGCGGTGCTCGGGGCCACCGTTCCGGCCGAGGCCCCCGAGAACCAGGTCTACGAGGTGCCGCCGGGCCGGCTGGTGGCCTCGCTGGTCCGTCTGCCCGTGGTCTGGATCATCCTGGCCGTCCTCATCGCGGTCGGGGTGGGCGTGGCCGCCACCCGCAACTTCGGGATCCTGTTCTCGCTGCTGCCGGCCCTGCTGGGCGTGGGGACGTTCCTGTTCAACCGGTTCGCGGGCGAGTTCGGCTTCCGGGCGGCGGTCTCGCCGGACGGCATCCGGCTGCGCCACGGACTCCTGGAGACCCGTGCGCAGACGATCCCGCCGGGCCGGGTGCAGGCCATCGAGCTCACCCAGGGCATCTGGTGGCGCGGCAAGGACTGGTGGCGCATCAAGGTCAACGTCGCCGGGTACGGCGTCGAGGGCACGGACACGCAGAGCGTGCTGCTGCCGGTGGGCCCACGGCAGGAGGCGCTCACCGCCTTGTGGCTCGTGCTCCCGGACCTCGGCACGCAGGACCCGGCCGCGCTGGTCGACGAGGGGCTGACGGGCGACGCCCGCACGGACGTGAGCTTCACGACGAGCCCGCGCCGGGCCCGCATCCTCGACCCGCTGACGTGGCGCCGCAACGGCTTCGTGGTCACCGACCGTGCGCTGCTGCTGCGCGGCGGGCGCCTGACCCGGCGCCTCGCGGTGGTGCCGCACGAGCGCACCCAGTCGCTCGGTCTCGAGCAGGGCCCGTGGCAGCGACGCCGGGGCGTGGCCTCGTTCACCGTGCACTCGACGCCGGGCCCGATCAGCCCCGCCGTCCACCACCTGGACGCCCCGGACGCGGCGCGGCTCATCGCGGAGCAGGCGGTGCGCGCCCGTACCGCCCGTGCGCAGCAGACGCCGGAGCGCTGGATGGAGACGGTGGCCGCGGTGGCCGCCGCGCAGTCGGACGCACAGCCCGACACGCAGCCCGACATGCAGCCTGACGCGGGGCCGGCGCGACCCGAGGGCGACGCGTGACTGCCGTGCCGCCGTCGGGCACGCCGGACCCGGCGGCCACCACCCGACCGGGCCGTCTCGGCGTGGGCGTCGTCGGCGCGGGCCGCGTGGGTGCGGTGCTCGGCAGCGCGCTGCGCTCGGTGGGGCACGCGGTGGTCGGGGCGAGCGGCGTCTCCGACGACTCCCGCGAACGCATCGAGACGCTCCTGCCGGGCGTGGCGAACCTCGAGATCCCCGAGGTCGTCGAACGGGCGGAGCTCGTCCTGCTGGCGGTGCCCGACGACGCCCTGGCCGGCCTGGTCGCCGGGCTCGCGGAGGTCGGTGCTTGGCAGGGCGGGCAGATCGTGGTGCACACCTCGGGCCGCTACGGCACCGACGTGCTCGCCCCGGCCCAGCGTGCCGGCGCCATCCCGCTGGCGGTCCACCCGGCGATGACGTTCACCGGCACCTCGCTCGACCTCGCCCGCCTCACCGGCTGCACGTTCGCCGTGACGGGCCCGGGAGCGGTGCTGCCGATCGGCCAGGCGCTGGTCGTCGAGATCGGCGGGGAGCCCGTCGTCGTCGACGAGGCGGCACGCGGGCTCTACCACGCGGCGCTGGCGCACGGGTCGAACCACCTGGTGGTGCTGGTCGCGCAGGCCGCCCAGGCGCTGGAGGCCGCCGGGATCGAGCATCCCGGCCGGGTCCTGGCGCCGCTGCTGGGCGCGGCCCTCGACGGCGCGACCCGCTCCGCCGACGTGCGTGACGGCGTCGGCCCCGGCGCGATCTCCGCACTCACCGGCCCGGTGTCCCGCGGCGACGCGGGCACGGTGGCCACCCACCTCGAGGTCCTCGGGGACCTCGCGGCACGGACCGGGGCGACCGACGTCCCGGCCACCTACACGGAGCTCGCCCGGGGCGCCACGCGCCGCGCGCTGGCGAGCCACCGGATCGACGACGTCGCGGCCCGGGTGCTGCTCGACGCCCTCGACGAACCTCGCAAGGAGCACGAATGACCGCCCCCGCCCACGACGCGCACGACGAGCCCCGGCTCCCGGTGGTCGTCGAGACCCGGTCCCGGCTGCAGGACGCCATGGCCACGTGGGCGCTCACCGCGCCCGAGGTCACCGACCGGCGCGCCGTCGTCATGACGATGGGTGCGCTGCACGAGGGTCACCTCGACCTGGTGCGCCGGGCCCGGGCCGAGGCCGGGCCCGGCGGCCAGGTGCTGGTGACGATCTTCGTCAACCCGCTGCAGTTCGGTGCCGGCGAGGACCTGGACAGCTACCCGCGCGACCTCGAGCGGGACGTCGCGCTGCTCGCCGGCGCGGGGGCCGACGTCGTCTACGCGCCGACGCCCGACGTCGTCTACCCCGACGGCGACCCGATCGTGCGCGTCAGCGCGGGCCGGATCGGCGAGGTGCTCGAGGGCGCGTTCCGGCCCGGGCACCTCGACGGGGTCCTGACGGTGGTCCTCAAGCTCCTGCACGCCACGCGCCCGGACGTCGCGCTGTTCGGCCAGAAGGACGCCCAGCAGCTCCTGGCGGTGCGGCGCATGGTGCGTGACCTGGACCTCGACGTGGAGATCGTCGGCGTCCCCACCCGCCGCGCCGAGGACGGCCTCGCGCTCTCCTCCCGCAACGCGTACCTGTCCGACGCCGAGCGCCGCTCCGCGCTGGCGCTGTCCCGCGCGCTGCGGGCCGGGGCGGAGCGTGCGGCCGACGGCGCGGGTGCCGCGGCGGTCCGGGCGACGGCCTCGGGAATCCTCAACGAGGCCACCGACGTTGTGGTGGACTACCTCGCGCTCGTCGACCCGGATACCGTGGAGGAGGTTCCCGCCGAGCACACCGGACCCGCGCTCCTGCTCGTCGCGGCGCGCGTGGGGACCACCCGACTGATCGACAACCAGGCCGTGGACGTCGTCGCGCCTTCCGACGGCAGCGAAACCCTAGGCCAGGAGGCATCTCGTGACTGACCAGACTGCTTCGTCCGTGGGCTCGCACGCCCCCGTGCCGAGCGCGCCCCCGCGCCGCCCGGCCTCGCTGCAGCGCCCGATGATGATCGGCAAGATCCACCGCGCCACGGTCACCCAGGCGGACCTGCACTATGTGGGATCCATCACGGTCGACAACGACCTGCTCGAGGCGGCGGACCTGATCCCCGGTCAGCAGGTCGACGTCGTGGACGTCGACAACGGCGCCCGGCTCACCACCTACGTCATCCCCGGCGAGGCCGGGTCGGGGCAGATCAGCATCAACGGCGCCGCCGCGCACCTGGTCCACCCGGGCGACACCGTGATCATCATCGCCTACGGCATGCTCGCCGACGCCGACGCACGCAGCTTCCTGCCGCACGTCGTGTTCGTGGACGGCGAGAACCGGATCGTCCAGGTCGACGACGACCCGGGTCAGGTGCCGGACGGCTTCGGGCTGGTCAGCTCCGGCATCCCGCTCGCGGCCCGGTGAGGTCCGCCCGGCTCGCCCGTTCCCTCGCCGCCCCCGCACCGGGCTGGACGACGCGCGCCGACGCCGTCGTCGTCGGGTCCGGGATCGCCGGGCTCACCGCCGCGCTCGAGCTGCGCACCCGCGTGCCGCGCGTGCTGCTCGTGACCAAGGCGGAGCTGTCCTCCGGGTCGACCGTGTGGGCGCAGGGCGGGATCGCCGCGGTGCTGCACCCCGACGACACCCCGGCGGCGCACCAGCACGACACCCTCGTGGCGGGCGGCGGGCTGAGCGACCCCGCGGCCGTCGAGGTGCTCGTCACGGAGGGCCCGGACCGCGTGCGCGAGCTCGTGGCCCGCGGCGCGACGTTCGACCGCGGGGCCGACGGCGGCATCGCGCTCACCCGCGAGGGCGGTCACCGCGCCGACCGGATCGCCCATGCCGGCGGTGACGCCACGGGGGCGGAGATCTCCCGCGCGCTGGTCGCGCAGATCGAGGCCGTCCAGCACGACCCCGGCATCGAGGTGATCGAGAACGCCCTGGTGCTGGACGTCCTGACCGGGGCGCCGTCGTCGGACGGGCCCGGGCCCGTGGCCGGCGTGACCCTGCACGTGCGCGGGCAGGGGTCGCGCGACGGCGTCGGGGCGGTCCTCGCGCCCACGGTCGTCCTCGCGACCGGGGGAGTGGGCCAGGTGTTCCGCTCCTCGACCAACCCGCCCGGCGCGACGGCGGACGGCATCGCGGCGGCGCTGCGGGCCGGTGCCGAGCTCGGCGACCTCGAGTTCGTGCAGTTCCACCCCACCGTGCTGTGGCTCGGCGCCGGGGCGCGCGGCCAGCTGCCGCTCATCAGCGAGGCCGTCCGCGGCGAGGGTGCGCTGCTGCTCGACGTCGCGGGGCAGCGGTTCATGCCGGACGCGCACCCGATGGCGGAGCTCGCGCCGCGCGACGTCGTGGCGCACGCCATCGTGCGGCAGATGGCGGCGACCTCCGCCGACCACGTGCTGCTGGACGCCCGCGCGCTGGGTGCCGACTTCCTGCGCCGCCGGTTCCCGGGCATCACCGCCCGACTGCTCGAGGCCGGGATCGACTGGACCGAGGAGCCGGTGCCCGTCGCCCCGGCCCAGCACTACCACTCCGGCGGCGTCGTCACCGACCTGCACGGCCGTACGTCGGTGCCGGGGCTGTACGCCGTCGGCGAGGTCGCGTGCACCGGGGTGCACGGCGCCAACCGGCTCGCGTCCAACTCGCTGCTGGAGGGCCTGGTGTTCGCGCACCGGGCCGCGGCCGACGTGGTGCGGCGGTTCGAGGCGGGTGAGCTGCGCGACGCGCCGGAGGTGGTCGACCGCCCGGGTGACGCGGCGCTCGTCGCGGCGGCGGCCCGCTCGCGGGTGCAGCGGGCGGCGTCCGACGGCGCGGGCCCGGTCCGTTCTGCCGCGTCGCTGGAACGCGCGGACGCCGCCCTGGCCGGTGTGACGACGTCGGCCCACCGGGAGGCGGACGTGGTGGCGGCGCCGCAGACCGCGGAGTGGGAGACCACGAACGTCCACCAGGTCGCGCGGGCGCTGGTGCGCGCGGCGTGGCTGCGGGCCGAGAGCCGTGGCGGGCACTTCCGCACGGACTTCCCGGACCGCGACCCGGCGTGGGAGCGTCGGGTCACGGTCTCGCTCGGAGCCGACGGCACCCTCCTCGCGAGGTAGTGCCCCGCGCGCCGAGGTAGTGCCCCGCCCGCCGAGGTAGTACGGCTCGCGCCGAGGTAGTGGCTAGGCCCGCAGGTCGAGCGCGAGGTCGAGGATCGGCGCGGAGTGCGTGAGCGCCCCGACCGACAGGTAGTCCACTCCCGTCGACGCCACCTCCCGCGCCCGGTCGAGGGTGAGGTTGCCCGTCGCCTCCAGCTCGACGTGCTCCGCCACGCCGTCGCGCCCCTGGCGCTCGCGGACGGCGGCGACGGTCGCGGCGAGCACCGGCATGGGCATGTTGTCCAGGAGCAGGAAGTCGGCGCCCGCGTCGAGAGCCTCCATGGCCTGGGCGGTCGTGTCGGCCTCCACCTGGACGAGAACGTCGGGGAACGTGGAGCGCACGGCCCGGATCGCGGCGCCCACCCCGCCGGCGGCGACCACGTGGTTGTCCTTGACCATCGCGACGTCGTACAGACCCATGCGCTTGTTGGTCCCGCCGCCCGCGCGCACCGCGTACTTGTCCAGCGCGCGCAGCCCCGGCGTGGTCTTGCGGGTGTCGAGCACCTGGGCGCCGGTGCCGGCGAGCTCGCGGCTGAACGCGGCGGCCGCGCTGGCCACGCCGGAGGCCCGGGAGGCCAGGTTGAGCAGGGTGCGCTCCGCGACGAGCAGCACCTGTGTGCTGCCGGTCAGGGTGGCCAGCACCTGCCCGGGCACGACGGCGGAGCCGTCCTGGGCGTGGAAGGTCACCTCGGGTTCGGGCAGGCCGAGCCGGCGGGCCGTCTGGCGGAGCGTCTCGGTCACCGTCACCAGCCCGGCGACGGTGCCTTCCTCGCGGGCGACCAGATCGGCGGTCCCGGTGGCCGACGGCGGCACGGTGGCCTGGGTGGTGACGTCCCGGCCGGGCGCGGGGCCGAGGTCCTCGTCGAGCGCCGTCTCGACCGTGCGCGCGATCCATCCGGCGTCGAGGCCGGGCGTGACGGCGGCGGGGGCGTGGTCCGGGGTGCTGTCGGGCGTGGTCACACCCGAACGGTACCGCCGCCGTCGCCCCGCCCCCCACCCCGCTGTGGGTGCACGACACGCCGCTCGACTGATCCTGCCGACGGCGTGTCGTGCACCCGCAACGTGGGGGGAGAGGTTCCGCCGGGCCGTAGAATCGAACGGTGACGACCCCCGCGAATCCCGGCTCACCTGTGCCCGACGACCTGCCCGACGACCTCCCCGAGCAGCTGCGAGTGCGCCTCGAGAAGCGCGACCGCATCATCGCCGAGGGCGGCGAGGCGTATCCCGTCAGCCTGCCGATCACCACCACGATCGCCGCGGTCCGCGACGGGTACGGCCACCTCGAGCCCGGTGTCGAGACGGACGACCTCGTCGGGGTCGCGGGTCGCGTCGTGTTCCTGCGCAACACGGGCAAGCTCTGCTTCGTGTCGCTGCAGGACGGCGAGGGGAACCGGCTCCAGGCGATGCTCAGCCAGAAGGTCGTCGGCGAGGAGTCGCTGGCGGCGTTCAAGGCCGACGTCGACCTCGGTGACCACCTGTTCGTCCACGGGCGTGTCGGGGCGTCCCGCCGGGGCGAGCTGAGCATCTTCGCGGACGAGTGGAAGATGGCGGCGAAGGCGCTGCGCCCGCTGCCGGTGCTGCACAAGGAGCTGTCGGAGGAGGCGCGCGTCCGCCAGCGGTACGTGGACCTCATCGCGCGCCCCGCGGCGCGTGACATGGTGCGCGTCCGGGCGGGCGTCGTGCGCTCGCTGCGCGAGAACTTCCACCGGCGCGACTTCCTCGAGGTCGAGACGCCGATGCTGCAGACGGTCGCCTCGGGCGCCACCGCGCGGCCGTTCGAGACGCACATGAACGCCTACGACATGGAGCTGTTCCTGCGGATCGCGCCGGAGCTGTTCCTCAAGAAGGCCGTGGTCGGCGGCGTCGAGCGCGTCTTCGAGATCAATCGCAACTTCCGCAACGAGGGTGCGGACTCCTCGCACTCGCCCGAGTTCGCGATGGTCGAGGCGTACGAGTCCTACGGTGACTACGACACCATGGCCGCGCTCACCAAGAATCTCGTGCAACAGGCTGCCGAGGACGTCCTCGGTACCACGCTGGTCACGCTGGCCGACGGCGAGGAGTACGACCTCGGTGGCGAGTGGGCGGACATCAAGATGTACGACTCCCTCTCGGCCGCCGTGGGTGAGGAGATCACGCCCGAGACGTCGGTGGAGCACCTCACGGCTCTCGCCGACAAGGTCGAGATCGCGGTCGACCCGAAGAAGGCCAATCACGGAAAGCTCGTCGAAGAGCTGTGGGAGCACCACGTCGGTGATCATCTCCACGCACCGACCTTCGTGCGGGACTTTCCTGTCGAGACGTCTCCGCTCACCCGCGACCACCGCAGCGTGCCGGGTCAGGTCGAGAAGTGGGACCTCTACGTGCGCGGGTTCGAGCTCGCCACGGCCTATTCCGAGCTCGTCGACCCGGTGATCCAGCGGCAGCGCTTCGAGGCGCAGGCGCGGCTGGCGGCGGCCGGCGACGACGAGGCCATGCGTCTCGACGACGACTTCCTGATGGCGATGGAGTTTGCGATGCCCCCGGCCGGAGGAATGGGGATGGGTATCGATCGGTTGCTCATGGCACTCACCGGTGCGGGAATCCGCGAGACCATTCTGTTCCCGCTCGTCAAGCCGACGCACTGAGAAGGCAGGTCATGGATACGTTCTGGGCGGTGCTCGCAGGACTCGTCCCCTCCGTGGGGGTGGGCCTGCTCTTCTGGTTGGTGATG
The DNA here is from genome assembly GCF_023015685.1 of Isoptericola sp. S6320L. Lineage (NCBI taxonomy): Bacteria > Bacillati > Actinomycetota > Actinomycetes > Micrococcales > Promicromonosporaceae > Isoptericola > Isoptericola sp. S6320L. The sequence goes on along the minus strand of NZ_JALKAT010000005.1, from coordinate 110,473 downwards.
CGAAAGATCGTGCGGGCCGACCGGAACGAGCGCGCGGCACTCGAGCTCCATGATGCCGAGGCGCGGGCGGCGGCGGAGAAGCAATTCCGGGAATGACTCGGCCGCGGCAATGAAGAAGTCGGGACTCGTCGTGTTGAGTTGACTTTTCATTCCCTGCTCGTGCATGCTCGAATCGCTCAATCAATTCGAGGCACCGGAGGGTGACAGCGTGGTTCAGAAGACACAGGTCGTGCTGATCGACGACATCGACGGCAGCGAGGGTGACGAGACGGTCACCTTTGCGCTGGACGGCGTGTCGTACGAGATCGACCTCTCTGCAGCGCACGCTGCCGAGCTCCGTGAGTCCCTGTCCCAGTGGATCGGGCACGGACGCAAGACGGCGGCGAAGACCGCCCCCCGCGCCGCGACGTCCTCGCGCCGCGGTCGCACCGACCGCGAGCAGCTGCAGAAGATCCGCGAGTGGGCTCGCGACAACGGCCACACGGTCAACGACCGTGGCCGCATCCCGGGTCGCGTCCTGGAGGCCTACGAGGCCGCGCACTGACCCGCACCACAACCAGCCTGCGCCCCGGTCGGATCAGCCCCGCCGGGGCGCGGTGCTGTCCGGGCCCCGCCGCCGTCGGCCGGCGTCGTCCCCGGCCCGCCGGCGCTGCCGCCGGAGCCTACGCTTGACCCATGATCTCCTCGAGCTCCCGGAACCTGTGGATCGGCACCTATCCCGCCGGCAGCACGCCGGGCACCGGCGAGGGCGTGTGGCGGATCGAGGTCGACCCGGGCACCGGAGCCTTCGGCACCCCGACGCTCGTCGCCGAGGTGGCAGCACCGTCCTTCCTCGCGCTGCACCCGCAGGTGCCGGCGCTCTACGCCGTCTCGGAGACGGCGCCCGGCCGCCTGACGGCCCTGCAGGTGTCCGACGACGACGGCCTCGCACCGCTCGGGGGTCTGGCCTCGGGCGGTGACGACCCGTGCCACGTCGTGGCGACGCCCCACACCGTGTGGGTCGCGAACTACGGCGACGGCGCCGCGGCAGCGGTCGCGGTGGCCGACGACGGCGCCCCGGCGGCGGACCACCGTGCGGTCCACGTCGGCGAGGGCACCGGCCCGGTCGCGGACCGGCAGGCGGGGCCGCACGCCCACCAGGTCACGGCCGTGGGCGACCACGTGCTGGTCACCGATCTCGGCGCCGACCTGATCCGGCGCTACCCGGTCGATGCCGACCCGGGCCGCACCCCGGCGGAGGACGACGTGGCCGCCCGACTCCCCGCCGGCACCGGTCCTCGCCACCTCGTCGTCCTGCCGAGCGGTGCGCTGGTGGTGGTCGGTGAGCTCGACGCGCGGCTCCACGTGCTGGTCCCGTCGGGTGACGGCTGGGAGCACGCGGGTGCCGTGCCGGTCCGGCCGGGCGCCGTCGCCGGCGAGGAGTTCGGCGGGCACCTGACGCTCAGCGCGGACGGGACGCGGCTGCACCTGGGGTTGCGGGGGCCTGACGTCCTCGCGGTCCACGCGGTGGCCGACGGCGCCGCACCGGAGCTCACGCACCTCGCGGACACCCCGCTCGGGGACGGCGGCTGGCCCCGGCACCACGAGGTCCTGGCCGAGGACGGCACCGAGCTGGTGGTCGTGGCGCTGCAGGGGTCCAGCGAGCTGGCGGCGGTGCGGCTGGACGCCGGCTCCGGCGCGGGCGAGGTCGTCTCCCGCGTGCCGTGGGCGACGCCGCCGGCATGCGTCGTGGTGGCACGATGACCACCCCGGCCCGGCCCGGTCCGCGCGTCGCGATGCTCTCGGTCCACACCTCGCCGCTGGACCAGCCGGGTGCGGGGGACGCGGGCGGGATGAACGTCTACGTCCTGGAGCTGTCGCGGGCGCTGGCCCGACGCGGGGCCGAGGTGGAGATCTACACCCGCGCGACGACGTCGGCCCAGCCGAAGGTGGTCGAGGTGGGGCCGGGCATCCGGGTGGTGCACGTCGCGGCGGGGCCGTACGAGGGGCTCGACAAGAACGACCTGCCCGGGCAGCTCTGCGCGTTCACGGCCGGGGTGCTGCGGGCCGAGGCGCACCGCCCGGCCGACTGGTACGACGTCGTGCACTCGCACTACTGGCTCTCGGGGCAGGTCGGGTGGCTGGCCGCCGAGCGGTGGGACGTCCCGCTGGTGCACACCATGCACACGATGGCGCACGTGAAGAATGCGGCGCTCGCGCCGGGCGACGTCCCGGAGCCGCAGGGGCGGGTCATCGGTGAGGAGCAGGTGGTCGAGGCCTCGGACGCGCTCGTCGCGTCGACGCGGGAGGAGGCCGACGACCTGGTCCGCTACTGCGGTGCGGACCCGGACCGGGTGCACGTGGTGGCCCCGGGCGTCGACCTGGAGGAGTTCGCGCCGTCGGCGCCCGCCGCGGGGACGACGGCGCAGGCCCGGCGTGCGCTGCGCGAGCGGCTCGGCCTGCCCACGGACCGGCCGGTGGTGCTCTTCGCCGGGCGGGTACAGCTGCTCAAGGGCCCGGACGTCCTGGTGCGCGCGCTCGGGGTCATGGCGGACCATGCGGACCCGGCGGGCTCACGGGACGACGGCGCGCTGCCGTGCCTCGTGGTGCTGGGCGGTGCGAGCGGGCGCCCGACGGCGGTGCGCGAGCTCGAGGCCCTGGCCCACCAGGTAGGGGTCACCGAGCACGTGGACGTGCGCCCGCCGGTGCCGCGCGACGAGCTCGCCGACTGGTACCGGGCGGCTGACGTCGTCGCGGTGCCGTCGCACAACGAGTCCTTCGGCCTGGTGGCGGCGGAGGCGCAGGCCTGCGGGACACCCGTGGTGGCCGCGGCGGTGGGCGGGCTCCAGACCGTGGTGGTCGACGACGTCTCGGGGGTGCTGGTGGGCGACCACAGCCCGTGGACGTGGGCGCGGGAGCTGACCGCGCTGCTCGCGGACGAGCCACGGCTCACCCGGCTCGCGGCCGGTGCACGCCGGGCGAGCGAGCGGTTCTCCTGGGACCGTGCCGCCGCGGCGATGCTCGACGTGTACGAGCAGGCCGGCAAGGTCCGCCGCGCGAGGTAGTGCCGCCCCCGCCGAGGTAGGGCGCGAACCGCCGAGGTAGTGCCGCCCGCGCCGAGGTAGGGCGCGAACCGCCGAGGTAGTGCCGCCCGCGCCGAGGTAGGAGGGCGATGCTCCCTGATACGCCCGCGCCACGGCCGGTACGGGTAGGGAAGGATGCGGTGTCGTGACGACCGATGCTGCTCCGGCCCGCCGTGACCGTCCCGACGTGCGACGCCACCGTCGCCGGCTCGTCGCCGTCGCGGCCGCCATCCTGCTGGCGTTCTGGCTGGGCCGGACCGGTACGGAGACCGCGAGCTGGACCGAGGGCCGGGCGGAACTTGTTCCCACCGGGAGCGAGGAGCCCCGGTTCGTGACGTTCGGCGACCTCGAGACGGGGCACTCGGTCGCGGGCTTCTCACCCGACGGGATCACGTGGATCGACGCCGGTGGGACATGGCACCACGACGGCTTGCCCGAGTGCGTCGAGCAGGGCAGCACGGTCCGGTACGCCTCGGTCCGGATCCGGTTGGAGGGCAGCTCCTGGCGTCATGCCGTCGCCGTCGACTGCCGCCCCTGACCGGAGCGACCGATTCGGGAATGCCCGACCCGCACGACGGCGTTGCCGCGGACATGCCTATCACCGGAGAGTACGTTCCCAGCCCGTCCACCTGGGCCGCCGACCAGGTCGACAAGTACGAGTCCTCGGGCGGCACCGAGGCCACCACGCTGCGGGGCAAGCCGGTCGTCATCCTGACGACGATCGGCGCCAAGAGCGGCAAGGTGCGCAAGACCCCGCTGATGCGCGTGGAGCACGACGGCGCCTACGCCGTCGTCGCCTCGCTCGGCGGTGCGCCGAAGCACCCCGTCTGGTACTTCAACATCGTGGCGAACCCGCAGGTCGAGCTGCAGGACGGCACCGAGAAGCACGACTACGTCGCCCGTGAGGTCACCGGCGAGGAGAAGTCGGCGTGGTGGGAGCGCGCGGTCGAGGCCTGGCCCGACTACGCCGAGTACCAGCAGAAGACGGACCGCGAGATCCCCGTCTTCGTCCTGGAGCGCACGGACGCCTGACGGCGGGTGGCCCGACGGCGGGACGACGGACGGTCGGCGTCCGCGATCCGGCCGGATGGTGCGTCCGGCCCGGGGGGCAGGGCAGGATGGAGGCATGACCTACACCCTCGTGCTGCTCCGCCACGGCGAGAGCGAGTGGAACGCCAAGAACCTCTTCACCGGCTGGGTCGACGTCCCGCTGTCGGACAAGGGCATCGGGGAGGCGAAGCGCGGCGGCACCCTCCTGAAGGAGGCGGGCGTCACGCCCGACGTGCTGCACACCTCCCTGCTGCGCCGCGCCATCATGACGGCGAACTACGCCCTCGACGCCGCGGACCGCCACTGGATCCCGGTCAAGCGCAGCTGGCGCCTCAACGAGCGCCACTACGGTGACCTCCAGGGCAAGGACAAGAAGCAGGTCCGCGACCAGTACGGCGAGGAGCAGTTCATGCTCTGGCGTCGCTCGTACGACGTGCCGCCGCCCGAGATCGAGCTCGGCTCGGAGTTCTCGCAGGACTCCGACGTCCGCTACGCGGGCGAGCCGATCCCGCGCAGCGAGGCGCTCAAGCAGGTGCTGGAGCGGGCCCTGCCCTACTGGGACGGCGAGATCGTCCCCGACCTGCAGGCCGGCAAGACGGTCCTGGTGGCCGCGCACGGCAACTCGCTGCGCGCGATCATCAAGCACCTCGACGGCGTCGACGACGAGACCATCGCCGGGCTCAACGTCCCGACGGGCATCCCGCTGCTCTACGAGCTCGACGAGGAGACGCTCGAGCCGACCAACCCGGGCGGCACCTACCTCGACCCGGAGGCCGCGAAGGACGCCATCGCGGCCGTGGCCAACCAGGGCAAGTAGGCCGGCACACCGGCACCACCCGGACGACCCGGACGACGGCGACGCACCCCACGGCGGGCGCGTCGCCGTCGTCGTCGGTCCTGTCCCCGATGTCGACGTCCTCACGGACCCGCAGCGCCGCGTGCGCGCCTCGAACGCACTGCGGCCCGCAGGTTCGGCGTGAACCTGCGGGCCGGCAGCGGTGCTGCGCTGCTCAGGCCTCGGTGACGGCGGGGCGCTCCGCGTCGAAGTCGCCCGTCACGAGGAACGTGATGCGCCGTGCCACGGAGACGCCGTGGTCGCCGAACCGCTCGTAGTAGCGACCCAGCAGCGTGACGTCCACGGTCTCCTGCGCGGTGCCCGTCCAGCCCGGGGACAGGGTGGCGGCGAACGTGTCCTGGTGCAGCTGGTCGAGGGCGTCGTCACCCTGCTCGATCTCCACGGCCAGCGCGATGTCGCGGGTCGCCAGGAGCTCGGTGGTGCGGCGGGCCACGAGCGTCGCGGCCTCGTTCATGCCCACGAACGTCTCTCGCGCCAGGTCCGGCACGGCGGGCGCCGGGTACCGCCCGCGGGCCACCTCGGCGACGTGCTGGGCGAGGTCGCCCATCCGCTCCAGCGTGGCGCTGATGCGCAGGGCGCTGATGACGATCCGCAGGTCCGTCGCCACGGGGGCCTGCTGCGCGAGCAGGTGGACGCAGCGTTCGTCCAGGTCCTTCTCGAGCCGGTCGATCTCGTGATCGGCGGCGATGACGTCCTGTGCGAGCTGGTGCTCGCCGTCGAGCAGCGCGGCGCCGGCCCGCGTGATCGCGGACTCGACCAGCCGGCTCATCTCGACCAGTCCCTCACCGATCTGCTGCAGCTCGGCGTCGAAGATCTCTCGCATGGGTGTCCTCTCGATTCTGGTGCTGAGCAACTCTCGCAGCCGGCCCAGACTCCCAGGTGAACGTCACGAGGTCCACAGGTGAACAGTGGACGACACGTCAGGAAGCAGACGGCGCACCGGCACGGCGAGGGCGTCGGCGCGACCTAGGCTGAGGGCGTGGAGGGAATCATCCAGGGTGCGACCGCCGTCGTCGCCGGCGTGCTCGGCGTCGTCGTCGGGCTGGTCGCTGCCCTCGCCTTCCGCTTCTCGGACCGCAACCAGCGCCGTGACGCGGACGCCGGGACGTCGGAGCTCGACGGCGGTCTGGTGCGCGTGCTGTCGGTGCTGCGCTCCGCAGCGGTCGTGATCGGGGACGACGACGAGGTCATCCGCGCGTCCCCGCCCGCCTATGCCCTGGGCATCGTGCGCAACGACGCGCTGGTGCACCCGGCGATCGTGGACATGGTGCACGGTGTGCGTCGTGACGGCGTGATCCGCGAGGAGGAGCTGGAGCTGCCGCGCGGCCCGATCGGCTCCGGCACGGTGCTGCTGCAGGTGCGCGTCGCCGCGCTGGGGCTCGACAACCTCCTCGTGCTGGCCGAGGACCGCACCGAGGCGCGGCGGGTCGAGGCCATCCGCCGCGACTTCGTCGTCAACGTCTCGCACGAGCTGAAGACGCCGGTCGGCGCGCTCGCCCTCCTCGCGGAGACCGTCCAGGACGCCGCGGACGACCCGGTGGCCGTGCGCCGGTTCACCGAACGGATGCAGTCCGAGGCGCACCGGTTGTCCGCCCTGGTGCACGAGATCATCGAGCTCTCCCGCCTCCAGGTGGCGGGCGCGCTGCAGAAGGTCCGTCCGGTCCCGGTCCGGGACGTCGTCGACGAGGCCGTCGACCGCGCCCGGACGACGGCGCAGGGCAAGAACATCACGATCACGGTGGGCGGCTCGGCGGACTGCGTCGTCTTCGGTGACCACAACCTGCTCGTCACGGCGGTGCGCAACCTGCTGGACAACGCCGTGTCCTACTCGGGGGAGAACACCCGGGTGGGCGTCGGCGTGCACGAGCGCGGCGGGCTGGTCGAGATCGACGTCGTCGACCAGGGCATCGGCATCTCCGCGGAGGTGCAGGAGCGGGTGTTCGAGCGCTTCTACCGGGTGGATCCCGCGCGATCGCGCGACACCGGCGGCACCGGCCTGGGACTGAGCATCGTCAAGCACGTCGCCGCCGACCACGGCGGGGACGTGCGGGTGTGGTCCGAGCCGGGCAAGGGCTCGACGTTCACCCTGCGGATACCTGCCGCGGACCTGCCGGCCGGCGAGCTGACGACCGGGCCGTCGGGCAGCCCCGACGACGAGACCGACGGCGTGACCCACGACTCGCACGTGTCCCCGAGGGCGGGACGCGGCGGTGACCATGAGCACGGGCCGGAAGGCCCGACGAACGAGGAGGTAGGCGCGTGACGCGCATCCTGGTGGTCGAGGACGAGGAGTCCTACCGCGACCCGCTGACGTACCAGCTGACCCGCGAGGGTTACGAGGTCGTGGCGACGTCGAACGGCAACGACGCGCTGGACAGGTACGACGACGGCGGTGCGGACCTCGTGCTGCTCGACCTCATGCTCCCGGGCCTCAGCGGCACGGAGGTGTGCCGGGAGCTGCGGCAGCGGGGGGACGTGCCCATCATCATGCTCACCGCCAAGGACTCGGAGATCGACAAGGTGGTGGGGCTGGAGCTCGGCGCCGACGACTACGTCACCAAGCCGTACTCCTTCCGCGAGCTGCTGGCGCGCATGCGTGCGGTGATGCGCCGGCGCGGCGCGGCCGGCGTCGACAGCGGCGCCAACGGGCACGACGACGACGGCGAGTCCGTGCTCGAGGTCGGTCCGGTGCGCATGGACGTGGAGCGGCACACGGTGGCCGTGGGCGGCGAGACGGTCTCGCTGCCCCTCAAGGAGTTCGACCTGCTCGAGCTGCTGCTGCGCAACGCCGGACGCGTGCTCACCCGCGGGCAGCTGATCGACCGCGTGTGGGGCGCGGACTACGTCGGTGACACCAAGACGCTGGACGTCCACGTGAAGCGCATCCGCTCCAAGATCGAGGCCGATCCCGGGTCGCCGGCCCTCCTCCTGACGGTGCGCGGACTGGGGTACAAGCTGGCCGACGACGAGTCCTGAGAGGCCGGCGCGCCAACAGGCCGTCGGTTGTTCATGCGTCGTTCACCTGCTCCTGGCTGCCGGGCCACCTGGCCTCCCTAGCGTTCCAGTCGAACGCCGGCGGCCGCCGGTGCCACCACATGCGTGAAGGATGGACGACTCGTGAACCTCAGCCGATTCACTCGTGCAGGATCTGCCGTCGCCGTCGGCGTGCTCGCTCTGAGCCTCGCCGCGTGCGGCTCGGACCCGGAGCCCGCGGACACCGCGGCGGGTGACGACACCGCGGACTCGACGGAGACCGGCTCCGCCGAGGACATGGAGTCGCTCTCCGGGCAGCTCTCCGGCGGCGGCGCCTCCTCGCAGGAGGCGGCGATGAACGCCTGGCGCGCCGGGTTCCAGCAGATGAACCCGGACGCGACCGTGAACTACGACCCCGTCGGCTCGGGTGGCGGTCGGACCGGCTTCGGCGACGGCTCGTACGCCTTCGCGGGCTCCGACGCCGCCCTGGACGAGGAGGAGCTCGCCGCGGCCGAGGCCCAGTGCGGCCCGGGTGGCGTCATCGAGTTCCCCGGCTACGTCAGCCCGGTCGCGGTGGCCTTCAACCTCGAGGGCGTCGACTCGCTGAACCTCCAGCCGGAGACCATCGCCAGCATCTTCCTCGGCGAGATCACCCAGTGGAACGACGAGGCGATCGCGGCGGACAACCCCGACGCCGAGCTCCCCGACACCGCGATCACCGTGGTGCACCGTTCCGACGAGTCGGGCACCACGGAGAACTTCGAGGAGTACCTCTACTCGGTGGCCCCCGACATCTGGACGGAGGAGCCGTCCGGCGTGTGGCCGGTCGAGGGCCAGGAGTCCGCGCAGGGCACCTCCGGCGTCGTCGGGGCCGCGCAGGCCGGTGAGGGCACCATCACGTACGCCGACGCCTCCCAGATCGCCGACCTGGGCACCGTCGCCGTCGGCGTCGGTGACGAGTTCGTGCCGTACTCGGCCGAGGCCGCCGCCGAGGTCGTGGCCCAGTCCCCGCGCACCGAGGGCACCAGCGAGTACGTCTACACGATCGACCTGGAGCGCGACATCGCGGGCACCTACCCGATCGTCCTGGTCTCCTACTCCCTCGCCTGCACGACCTACGCCGACGAGGAGACCGCCGGTCTCGTCAAGGGCTTCCTGACCTACCTCGCCAGCGAGGAGGGTCAGCAGGCTGCGGCCGACGCCGCCGGTTCCGCCCCGCTCTCCGACACGATCCGCCAGGCCGTCATGCCGGGCATCGAGTCGATCTCCGCGGGCTGACCGACTCACCCGCAGGTCGACGTCGGCCCGGTGGCCGGGTGCAGCGCCCCGAGGGGGTGCACCCGGCCACCGGGCCCGGCGTCGACCTCTTGAAGCAGAGGCGGCCGCAGTGCCCAAGCACGAACGAGGAATCGAAGTGAGCATGACCGACAGTCCGCCCCGGGCCAGAGCCCGAGCGACCCGCCGTCGCGGGTCCGACCGCGGTTTCAACCGCGTCTTCCGCTGGATCGCCGTGGGCTCGGGCGTCCTGATCCTGGCGGTCCTGGCCGCCGTCGCGCTGTTCCTCCTGTGGCAGGCGTGGCCGGCGCTCACCGCAGGGAGCGACGAGCTCGCCACCGCCGTGCCGCGCTACCCGGAGGACACGTCGTTCGTCGCGTACGTCGGCCCGCTGGTCTTCGGCACGCTGCTCGCCGCGATCCTGGCGCTGGCGATCGCCACGCCGCTCGCGATCGGCATCGCGCTGTTCATCTCGCACTACGCGCCCCGCCGGCTGTCCCAGGTGCTCGGCTACCTGGTGGACCTGCTCGCCGCGGTGCCGTCGGTGATCTACGGCCTGTGGGGCTTCTTCGTCCTCGCCCCGTTCGTCGTGCCGATCTGGTCGTGGCTCAACGAGTACCTCGGCTGGTTCCCGCTGTTCGCCGGCGAGGCCTCGCCGACGGGCCGCGTGCTCGCGACCGTCGCCATCGTGCTCGCGGTGATGATCCTGCCGATCATCACCGCCGTCTCGCGCGAGGTCTTCCTCCAGACGCCGAAGCTGCACGAGGAGGCCGCGCTCGCCCTCGGCGCCACGCGCTGGGAGCTGGTGCGGACCGCCGTGCTGCCGTTCGGTCGCTCGGGCATCATCTCCGCGGCGATGCTGGGGCTGGGCCGCGCGCTCGGCGAGACCATGGCGGTGCTGATGATCCTCTCGCCCGGGTTCCTCTACTCGTTCCACATCCTCGACAGCGCCCAGCACCAGACCATCGCCGCCTACATCGCCCTCGACTTCCCGGAAGCCAGCGGGCTGGCGGTCAACACGTTGATCGCCACCGGCCTCGTGCTGTTCGTCATCACGCTGGCCGTCAACATGGGAGCGCGCGCGATCGTGGCGCGGCGCAAGGAATTCTCGGGGGCCAACTGATGAGCGCGACCACCGCACACCCGCCGACGGCCGAGAGCACCGAACGCGTGCGCAGCATGCTGACGGCGGCCCACCCGGGCCGCAAGCGCGTCGACCGCACGATGACGGTGCTGGTCTGGGGAGCCTTCGCGCTCGCCATGGTGCCGCTGATCTCCCTGCTGTGGACCGTCACGTCCAACGGCATCGGGCGGATCAGCATGGACTTCCTGACGCTGTCGATGCGCAACATCTTCGGCGGCGACCCGACCGGTGGCATCTACCACGCCATCATGGGCACGCTCATCATCACCGGCCTGGCCACGCTGATCTCGGTGCCGATCGGCGTGCTGACCGCGATCTACCTCGTCGAGTACGGCCGCGGCGCACTGGCCCGGTCCGTGACGTTCTTCGTCGACGTCATGACGGGCATCCCCTCGATCGTGGCCGGTCTGTTCGCCGTGGCGCTGTTCACGCTCATCCTCGGGCCGGCCGCACGGTTCGGCCTGATCGGCGCGGTCGCGCTGTCGGTGCTGATGATCCCCGTGGTCGTGCGCTCCTGCGAGGAGATGCTCAAGCTGGTGCCGAACGAGCTGCGCGAGGCGGCCTACGCGCTCGGCGTCCCGAAGTGGCTGACGATCGTCAAGGTCGTGCTGCGCACCTCCGTGGCGGGCCTCACGACGGGCGTGCTGCTGGCGATCGCCCGCGTCATCGGCGAGACCGCCCCGCTGCTGGTCGCCGTGGGTGTCACGGACTCGATCAACACGAACCCGTTCGAGGGGCGCATGATGACACTGCCGGTGTTCGCCTACCGGCAGTACAGCCAGGGCCTGGCCACGTGCCCGGGCGGCGAGTCGGCGACGTGCATCCCGGACATCGCGCTCCAGAACGCGTGGGGTGCGGCGCTCGTGCTCATCGTGCTGGTGCTCTTGCTCAACATCATCGGTCGGCTGGTGAACCGCTGGTTCTCCCCGAAGCTGCGCTGACGCGCAGAACCGCTTCTGCACACGCAGCTCATACGAAGGAGACAACGATGGCTCAGCGCATCGATGTGAAGGATCTCAACATCTACTACGGCGACTTCCTCGCCGTGCAGGACATCACGATGACGATCGAGCCGAAGTCGGTGACCGCCCTCATCGGGCCGTCCGGCTGCGGCAAGTCGACGTTCCTGCGCACCTTGAACCGGATGCACGAGGTCATCCCGAACGCCCGTGTCGAGGGCACCGTCGAGATGGAGGGCGTCGACCTCTACGGCTCGGACGTCGACCCGGTCGCCGTGCGCCGCAACGTGGGCATGGTGTTCCAGCGGCCGAACCCGTTCCCGACGATGTCGATCCGTGACAACGTGCTGGCGGGCGTCAAGCTCAACAACAAGCGGATCTCCAAGGCCGACGCGGACGACATGGTCGAGTCCTCGCTGCACGGCGCCAATCTCTGGAACGAGGTGAAGGACCGCCTGGAGAAGCCGGGGTCGGGCCTGTCGGGCGGTCAGCAGCAGCGGCTCTGCATCGCCCGCGCCATCGCGGTGAAGCCGCAGGTCCTGCTCATGGACGAGCCGTGCTCGGCCCTCGACCCGATCTCGACGATCGCGATCGAGGACCTGATCGGTGAGCTCAAGAGCGAGTACACGATCGTGATCGTCACGCACAACATGCAGCAGGCAGCGCGCGTGAGCGACCGCACCGCGTTCTTCAACATCGCGGGCACCGGCAAGCCGGGCAAGCTGATCGAGATGGACGAGACCTCGACGATCTTCTCGTCGCCGTCGGAGAAGTCCACCGAGGACTACGTCTCGGGCCGCTTCGGCTGATCCCCCGCGACGTCGCCGAGGTAGTGCCGCCTGCGCTGAGGTAGTGGCTCACCCGCCGAGGTAGTGCCCCACCCACCGAGGTAGTAGCGCACCCGGCGAGGTAGTAGCGCCCACCGCGACGAAAGGCCCCTCCCGCTCGAGCGGGAGGGGCCTTTCGCTGCTACCTCGGCCGGACCAGCGCTACCTCGGCCGGTGAGCCACTACCTCGGCGGGGCCGGCGCTACCTCGGCGGGTGAGCCACTACCTCGGCGGGGCCGGCGCTACCTCGGCGGGTGAGCCACTACCTCGACGAGTGAGCCACTACCTCGGCGGGGCCGGCGCTAACCCGGCGTGGGTCAGGGCAGGTAGTCGGCGTACTCCGGCAGCGTGCCGTCGAGCACGGGCAGGAAGAACTCCTCGGTCTCGCCGGCCGCGGAGAGCGTCGCCTCGAGGTTGGCGCCGGGGATGGCGGCGACGTTGTCGATGAGCGTCTCCGTGCCGTCGGCGCCCAGGTAGGCCGTCTCGCCGGCGGCCACGGGCACCGACACCGGGGCCGCCCCCGGCGTCTCGAGCTCGAAGACGACGTCCTCGTCCGAGTTGTTCGCCAGCGCGCCGAGCAGGTTCCCCGGCGCGTTCTCCTCGGCCGCGATGACCACCAGGTTGAGCCCGCGCACCTGGGCGTCGGCGAAGTCCACGCGCGTGCCGTCCGAGGGGGCGTAGGGCAGCTGTGTGGTGACCGGCGCGCACGCGCCCAGCAGCAGCGCTCCGACGGCGGCGCCCGCGACGGCGAGGGTGGTTCGGGCAGGACGGGCGGAGCGGGCCACGTGCTCTCCTTCGGCTGGAGCGTGCGTGCCGACGGCAGGTCTTGTGCACGCGTTGTGTCACTGGATGGGAGGACGCAGTGCGCCCGGCGCCATCCTAGTGGGGTCCGGCGACCTACATCCACCGAGGCTTCGCGCAGGCCTCTGACCTGCGGCGATGCACTGTCGAGGCCTGCTGGGAAGCCGTGCGGGCACGGGGAGGAAGCCCTTGCCCGTGATAGACTCGGCCACTGGGAAAGGGGACATCTACAGATGACGTTCACAGTAGGCGAGACGGTTGTCTACCCGCATCACGGGGCCGCGCTGATCGAAGAGGTCAAGACGCGCAAGATCCGTGGTGAAGAGAAGATGTACCTCAAGCTCAAGGTCGCCCAGGGCGACCTGACGATCGAGGTCCCGGCCGAGAACGTCGACCTCGTCGGCGTGCGAGACGTGGTCGACCAGGAAGGCCTGGACAGGGTCTTCGACGTGTTGCGCGCCCCGTACACCGAGGAGCCGACCAACTGGTCGCGGCGTTACAAGGCGAACCTCGAGAAGCTCGCGTCCGGCGACGTGATCAAGGTCGGCGAGGTCGTGCGCGATCTCTCCCGCCGTGACGCGGACCGTGGCTTGAGCGCCGGCGAGAAGCGCATGCTGGCCAAGGCCCGTCAGATCCTCGAGTCCGAGGTCGCCCTCGCCGAGGGTGTCGACGAGGAGAAGGCCGGCGCCATCATCGACGAGGTGCTCGCCTCCTGACGACGCTCGCGATCCTCACCGCGGCCGGTTCCGGCACGCGGCTCGGGCGGGATGTCCCCAAGGCGTTGGTCGACGTCGGCGGCCTGCCGATGATCGCCCATGCCGCACGGGCACTGGCGGACTCCGGCGTGGTGGACCTCCTCGTCATCACCGCGCCGCCAGGTCGCAGCGCGCAGATGCGTGCCGCCGTCGGCCCCCTGGACCTCGAGCTGCAGGTCGTCGACGGCGGCGTCACGCGCCAGGCGTCTGTCGCGGCCGGGCTCGCCCGCGCCGAGCCCGGCACCGACGTCGTCCTCGTGCACGACGCCGCCCGGCCGCTCACCCCGCCCGCGCTGGTCCGGCGTGTCGTGGCGGCCGTGCGCAGCGGGCACCCCGCCGTCGTCCCCGGGCTGCCGGTCACCGACACCATCAAACGGGTGGCGCCCGACGACGGCGCCCCGGTCGAGCGGTCCGCCGCCGGCGCGCCCGTGGTCGAGCGCGTGGTCGAGACCCCTGACCGCAGCACCCTGCGAGCCGTGCAGACCCCGCAGGGCTTCGAGCGCGAGCTGCTGGTCCGGGCGCACGCCGAGGGTGCGTCCCGGGCGGCCGCCGAGCACCTGGCCGCCACCGACGACGCGGGCCTGGTCGAGGCGCTCGGCGAGCCGGTGCACGTGGTCGCGGGCGACGTCGCGGCCCTGAAGATCACCACCGAGCGCGACCTCGCCATCGCCACCCTGCTGCTGGAGGAACGATGAGCGCCCTGCCGCGGACCGGCGTCGGCGTGGACGTCCACGCGTTCGCTCCCGAGGGGTCGGACCGCGAGCTGTGGCTCGGTGGCCTGCGCTGGCCGGGGGAGCGCGGTCTGGCCGGCCACTCGGACGCGGACGTCGCGGCGCACGCCGCGGCCGACGCGCTGTTCTCGGCGGCGGGCATCGGCGACCTCGGGTCGCACTTCGGCACCGGACAGCCCGAGTGGGCCGGAGCGAGCGGCGTCACCCTGCTCGCCGAGGCGGCGCGCCGCGTGCGCTCGGCGGGCTTCGAGATCGGCAACGTCGCGGTCCAGGTGATCGGGAACCGGCCCAAGGTCGGGCCGCGCCGGGCGGAGGCCGAGGCGGCGCTGTCGGAGGCGGCCGGCGCCCCGGTCTCGCTGAGCGCGACGACGTCCGACGGCCTGGGGCTCACGGGTCGCGGCGAGGGCGTCGCGGCGATCGCCACGGCCCTGGTCGCCCCGACCGCCCGGTAGCTCCGGCCTCGACCCGCTCCCCGAACCGCCCCGACGTCTACGGGGTGCCGAGGACCCGGTCCGTGTAGGCGTTCCGGAAGGTGCCACCGGGGTCGACGACGGCACGCACGCTCGCGACGTCGTCGAGCGGGTAGTGCTCGGCCAGGTCGTCGGCCGTGCGGGTGTGCAGCTTGCCCCAGTGCGGCCGTCCACCCGCCGCGACGAAGATCTCCTCCGCCGCGGCGAAGTACCGCTCGCGGGGCATCCGGTGGTACTGGTGCACGGCCACGTACGCCGTGTCCCGGTCGCGTGCCGTGGACAGCCACACGTCGTCCGCCGCCGCGCAGCGCACCTCGACGGGGAACGGCACCGGCTCGCCGGACGTCCGCAGCCACGCTGCCAGGTCGGTCAGCACCTCGCGCAGGGCGTCGCGGGGCACCGCGTACTCCATCTCCGCGAAGCGCACCCGCCGCCGTGTCACCAGGACCTGGTCCGACGGCGCCACGTACGTGCGGTCACCGAGCGCGGCCGCGCTCATCCGGTTGATCTGCGGCACCCAGCGGGGGGTCGCGGCCGCCACGTGCATGGCGGCGCCGAGGACGCCGTTGGCGAGGACCTCCTCGTCGAGGAGGGTGCGGGCGCCGGCGCCGAGGCGACGCAGGGCGCCGGGCAGGCCCTCCTGCCGCTCGGCGTGCGCCGCCGCCTCGTCGCGGTCGAGGGGGTCGTTGCACCACGTGAGCATGCGGTCCGTGCCGGGGAACCAGTAGGCGTCGACCCGCTCGTGCCGGTCGACCAGCGCGTCGTAGCCGTCCACGACCTCACGCCACGGCCGCACGGTCTCCGTCGAGCGGAGCAGGTAGGCCGGCACGACCTCGAGGGTCACCGCGGCGAGCACGCCCACGGTGCCCAGGCCGAGGCGTGCCACCTCGAACAGCACCCGCTCCGGCGAGCCGGGCGGGTCGTCGTCGGTGACCGTCCGCACCGAGCCGTCGGCCAGCACCAGCCGCACCCCGCGTACCTGCGTCGCCAGCCCGCCGAGCCGCGCACCGGTGCCGTGCGTACCGGTGGAGATCGCCCCGGCGACCGACTGCCGGTCGATGTCGCCGAGGTTGCGCATCGCCAGGCCGTGCGACGCCAGGGTCCGGTTCAGCTCGTGCAGCCGGGTGCCGGCCCCGACCGTGACCAGGGCGCCGCCGGAGGGCAGCCGCTGCACGGACTCCAGCCCGCGCAGGTGGTCCAGGCTGAGGAGCAGCCCGTCGGTCACGGCGGCGTCGGTGAACGAGTGCCCCGCACCGACGGCACGCACCCGCAGCCCGTCGCTCGCGGCGCGGGCGACCAGCGCCCGGAGCGCCGCCTCGTCGCGGGGTGTCGCCTGCTGTGCGGGCTCGGCGGTGAAGGTCCGCCCCCAGGTGGTGAACGTCACGGCGGACACTCTGCCACGCCGGGGCGCCGGTGTACCGTGCCTGCATGGGCGTGACCGAGCGGCTGACCAGGGCGACGACCGGTCTGCCCGCGCCGCTCGCCGTCGTCGACCTCGACGTGTTCGACGCCAACGCCGCGAGCCTGCTCCGTCGGGCCGGCGGCACCCCGGTCCGGGTCGCCGCGAAGTCCGTGCGGGTGCGCTCCCTCGTCGAGCGTGCCCTGGACGCCGGGTTCGCGGGGGTCATGGCGTACTCCCTCGAAGAGGCCCTGTGGCTGGTCGGGACGGGAGTGCGCGACGTGCTCGTCGGGTACCCCACGGTCGACGCGGGGGCGCTCGACCGCCTCGCCGGCGACGCGGTCGCCCGGCGCGAGATCACCCTCATGGTCGACGACGCCGCCCAGCTCGCGCTCGTGCGGTCCGCCCTCGCCGGGCACGCCGCGCCGGGGGAGGAGGCCGCGCTCCCGGAGGTCGCGGTGTGCCTCGACGTGGACTCCTCGCTCCGGGTGGGCGTAGGTCCGCTCCGTCTGCACCTCGGCACGCGCCGGTCGCCGCTGCGCAGCCCCGAGCAGGTGGCCGCGCTGGCTGCCGAGGTCGACCGTGCCGACGGCCTGCGGCTGCGCGGGCTGATGTTCTACGAGGCGCAGGTCGCGGGCCTGCCCGACACCCCGGCGGTCCGGGTGGTCAAGGCGCTGTCCGTGCCGGACGTCGACCGGCGCCGCCGCGGCATCCTCGCGGCCGTCCGTGCCGCCGTCGGGCACGAGGTCGAGCTGGTCAACGCCGGTGGCACCGGGTCGCTGGAGACGTCCGCGGCCGGGTCCGGCGTGACCGAGGTGACCTCGGGCTCCGGGCTGTTCGTCCCCGGCACCTTCGACGGGATGCGCACCGTGACGCAGCGTCCGTCGGCGTTCTTCGGGCTCGACGTGGTGCGGAACCCCGGCCCCGGCTGGGCGACGGCGTTCGGCGGCGGGTACGTCGCGTCCGGGCCCGCCGGCGCGTCCCGGCTGCCGCGGCTGGTCACGCCCGGCTGGTCGCTCACCCGGCAGGAGGCCGCGGGCGAGGTGCAGACCCCGCTCCGGCTGCGCGGCGGGCGACCCCTGCACGTGGGGGACAGGGTGTGGTTCCGCCACGCCAAGGCGGGCGAGCTGATGGAGCGGTTCGCCGCCGTGCACCTCGTGCGCGGCGACGAGGTGGTCGGCACGGTGCCCACCTACCGCGGGGAGGGTCGCACTTTCGGCTGACGTCTGGTTCGCTGGCCGCATGAGCCACGACCGACTGCGCCGGATGTTCGGTCGCGACCCCGCCCAGACGCACCGCGCCGCGACACCGCTGGAGCTGCTCTTCGACCTGGTGTTCGTGGTGGCGTTCGCCGTCGCGGGTGAGCAGGCGGCGCACCTGATCGCCGAGGGTCACGTGCCCGCCGGCGTGATCGGCTTCGCCTTCGCGGTCTTCGCGATCGTGTGGGCGTGGATCAACTTCACCTGGTTCGCCTCCGCGTTCGACACCGACGACTGGCTCTACCGCCTGACCACGATGGTCCAGATGATCGGCGTCGTCGTCCTGGCCCTCGGCCTGCCGGAGATGTTCCGCTCGATCGACGGCGGCCAGCAGGTGGACAACGAGGTCATGGTCGCCGGGTACGTGGTGATGCGCCTCGCGATGCTGGCCCAGTGGCTGCGGGTCGCCCGGCAGTCGCCGACCTACCGGCCCGTCGCGCTCGTCTACGCCACCGCGCTGGTGGTCGCGCAGCTCGGCTGGGTGCTCCTGGCGGTGCTGCCCGTGTCCGTGGGCCAGTTCTTCCTCCTCGGGGCCGGCATGGTGCTCGTCGAGACCGCCGGGCCGGTGCTCGGGGAGCGCAGGCCGGTCGCCGACGCGTCCGGGCGGCGCGGCACCCCCTGGCACCCGCACCACGTGGCCGAGCGGTACGGGCTGCTCATCATCATCACCCTCGGCGAGGGTGTGATCGGCACGGTGGCCTCGTTGTCCGCCGTCGTCGAGCACTCCGGTTGGAGCGTGGACGCCGTCCTCGTGTGCGTCGCCGGCGTCGCCCTCACGTTCGGCCTGTGGTGGACGTACTTCCTCACCCCGGCCGGCGATCTCCTGGCCCGGCACCGGGGCCGCTCGTTCGGGTGGGGCTACGGCCACCTGGTCGTGTTCGGGTCCCTCGCCGCGGTGGGTGCCGGGCTGCACGTGGTGGCCTACTGGTTGGAAGGAGAGGCCCACCTGTCCGACGTCGGTGCGCTGCTCGCCGTCGCCGTGCCCGTGCTGGTCTTCCTGGTGACCGACGTCGTCCTGCACGTCTACCTCGTGGGGCGTGCCGATCCGGTGCGCCTGCTGCTGCTCGGAGCCGCGGTGGCCCTCCTGGCGGCAGCGGTCGCGGTCGTCGCCGCGGGCGGCACGACGCCGGTGGCGCTGCTGCTCGTGATGCTCGCCCCGGCCGTGACCGTGGTCGTCCACGAGACGGGCGGCCACCGGCGCCTGACGACGCTGCTCGACGCCGACGCGGCAGCCACGGGCGAGGATGCGCCGGCCGCGCCGACCGGCGGCGACCAGGCCGGTACCCTGGACCGGTGACCTTGCACCTGTATGACACCGCCACGCGCACCGTGCGCGAGCTCGTCCCACGCACCCCGGGCAAGGTCGGCATCTACCTCTGTGGCGCCACCGTGCAGTCCTCGCCGCACGTCGGCCACCTGCGCCCTGCCGTCGCGTTCGACGTGCTGCGCCGCTGGCTGCGGCGCAAGGGGCTGGACGTGACGCTGATCCGCAACGTCACGGACATCGACGACAAGATCCTCACCAAGGCCGCCGCGGCCGGGGTCGAGTGGTGGGCGCACGCCGCCGTGCACGAGCGGGAGTTCACCGCCGCGTACGACGCGCTGGGCGTCCTGCCGCCCACCTACGAGCCGCGTGCCACCGGCCACGTGCCGCAGATGATCGATCTGATGGAACGTCTCGTCGAGTCGGGGCACGCCTACACCACCGGCCCCGGCAACGTCTGGTTCGACGTCCGGTCCTGGCCCGCCTACGGCGAGCTGACCACGCAGCGGCTCGAGGACCTCAACCCCGAGTCGACGGACGACGCCGCTACGACCGAGAAGCGCGACCCGCACGACTTCGCGCTGTGGAAGGCGTCGCGACCCGGTGAGCCGGAGACCGCCGCGTGGGACACCCCGTTCGGCCGCGGCCGGCCCGGCTGGCACCTCGAGTGCTCGGCGATGGCGCACCGGTACCTGGGCGAGTCGTTCGACATCCACGGCGGCGGCCTCGACCTGCGGTTCCCGCACCACGAGAACGAGCAGGCCCAGTCCCGTGCCGCGGGCTACGGGTTCGCCGACCGGTGGATGCACTCCGCCTGGGTGACCCAGCAGGGCGTGAAGATGAGCAAGTCGCTCGGCAACGGGCTGCTCATGAGCGAGGTCCTCGCCAAGGCGCCAGCGCCGGTCGTGCGCTACGCCCTGGCAGCGGTCCAGTACCGCTCGATGCTCGAGTGGGGCCCGGACACGCTCGACGAGGCCCGCAACACCTGGGAGCGCCTCGTCGGGTTCGTGGCACGCGCCACCGAGCGCGTCGGCGACGTCTCCCGGGCGGAGATCGCCACCTCGGCGCTGCCGCCGGCCTTCGAGGCGGCGATGGACGACGACCTCAACGTCCCGGCCGCCCTCGCCGTCGTGCACGAGACCTTGCGGTCCGGGAACACGGCGCTCGCCGCGGCGGACGACGACGGCGCCCGCCGGGCGCTGGTCGCGCTGCGGGGCATGCTCGACGTGCTCGGCCTCGACCCCGCCGACCCGCTCTGGGCCGCGGAAGCAGACACCAAGGTGGCCGACGCGCTGGACGCCGTCGTGCGCGCGGAGCTCGAGGCGCGGGCCGCTGCCCGTGCCGCGAAGGACTGGGCCACCAGCGACGCGATCCGGGACCGCCTCGCCGCGGCCGGCGTCGTCGTGCAGGACTCACCGGACGGCGCCCGCTGGGCGTTGTCCACCACGGAGGAGAACAGCTGATGGCGGGCAACTCGCAGCGACCCGGCGCGAAGCGCAAGGGAAGCACCAAGAAGGGCGCACAGGTCGGCACCGGCGGCCACAGCCGCAAGGCGCTGCAGGGCAAGGGGCCGACGCCGCGCGCGGAGGACCGCACCTACCACCCGGCGCACAAGAAGAAGGTGGCCGCCGAGAAGCGCCAGGAGTCGCAGAGCGCGCAGGGAGCGCGCAAGGGCGTCTCCCGCGGCACGCGCAAGGCGACCGGCGGTGCCGAGGTGGTGGCCGGCCGCAACGCGGTGCTGGAGGCGCTGCGCACGAAGGCCCCGGTCACGGCCGTGCACATCGCCGAGCGCATCGACCACGACGACCGCACCCGCGAGATCCTCGAGCTCGCCTCGATGCGCGGGGCGCGCCTGCTCGAGTCGTCGCGCGGCGCGCTGGACCAGCTCACCGAGGGTTCCGTGCACCAGGGCGTGGCCCTCGAGGTGCCGCCCTACGAGTACAAGGACGTCGAGGACCTGCTCGACGCCGCGGCGGACGCCGGGGAGCCGCCCCTCATCGTCGCGCTCGACTCGGTCACCGACCCCCGCAACCTGGGCGCCGTGCTCCGGTCGGCCGGCGCGTTCGGCGCGCACGGCGTGCTCGTGCCCTCCCGGCGCTCGGCCTCCGTGACGGCGTCGGCGTGGAAGGTCTCGGCCGGTGCCGCGGCGCGGGTGCCGGTCGCCAAGGAGACCAACCTGGCGCGCACGCTGACCGAGCTGAAGAAGTCGGGCGTGTTCGTCGTCGGGCTCGACGCCGGCGGGGACACCGCGATCCGGGACCTGCCGTTCGCGACCGACCCGCTCGTCATCGTGGTCGGCTCCGAGGGCAAGGGGCTCTCGCGGCTGGTCCGCGAGACCTGCGACGCGGTGGCGTCGATCCCCATCGCCTCGTCGGTGGAGTCGCTCAACGCCGGTGTCGCCGCGGGCATCTCGCTGTACGAGGTGGCGCAGGCCCGAGCCGCCGCCACCGCCTGACCGCGAGGTAGGCACATCTCCGCCGAGGTAGTAGCGGCTCGGCCGAGGTAGTGGCACATGCGCCGAGGTAGTAGTGGTTCGGCCGAGGTAGTGGCACATACGCCGAGGTAGGGGGCGTCCGGCGGGTCGCCGTCCGGAGTGACGCGCGTCCACGGGCCTCCGCCACCCGGCTCCGACGCTCGCCGCCCCGGCGTCTCCTCGCGGCGTCGGGCTACCTCGGCGAGAACTGTGCTACCTCGGCGCGAGCGTTGCTACCTCGCGGCAATCGCTACTACCTCGGCGGGACCGCTACTACCTCGGCGGGGGGCGGGCGGACGGTGGGGCTCAGCCGTCCGCCGACGCGTAGTGGAAGTAGTCCGACTCGGGGCCCTCTTCAGGCGCCTCCCCGGGGGCGAGGCCGAGGATGGCCTTCTCGTCGGGACGGTGCTGGAGCACGTTCTCCACGTAGGACGCCACGGTCTCGGGCATCGGCACGTCGCGCTGCGCCTGCTCGGAGATGAACCACCGGTGGTCGAGGATCTCGTGGTAGAGCTGCGCGGGTTCGAGCTTGCGCCGGAGCTCGCGGGGCACGGCGCGGATCGTCGGCCGGAAGACGTTCTGCAGCCAGTCGTGCGCCACGAGCTGCTCGTCCTCCTCCTGGCGCTCCGTCGCCGCCTGGTAGGAGTCGAGGTCGTTGAGCAGCCGGCGGGCCTGGTTGTCCTGGACGTCCAGGCCGGTGAGCTTGAGCAGCCGCCGCGAGTGGTGCCCCGCGTCCACCACCTGGGGCTGGATCTGCACGGTGGTGCCGTCGATGTCGGTGGTGATGGACAGCTCGCCGACGTCGAAGCCGAGCTCGTTGAGGCGTTCGATGCGCGCGGCGACACGCCAGCGCTCGTCGGCGTGGAAGGCCTCGACGCCGGTGAGCGCCTGCCAGAGCTCCGTGTAGCGCTCGACGAGCGAGTCGCCGATCGCGATCTCGTCGATCTCCTCGTCGAGGAGCTCGCCGGCGGTGAGGTCCATCAGCTCACCGATGATGTTGGTGCGCGCCAGGTCGACGTCGTACTCCCGCTGTCCGCGGGTGAGCTCGCGGTGCAGGGCGCCGGTCTCCGCGTCGACGAGGTACGCGGCGAACTGCTCGGCGTCGCGGCGGAACAGCGTGTTGGACAGCGACACGTCGCCCCAGAAGAACCCGGTCAGGTGCAGGCGGACCAGGAGCACGGTGAGGGCGTCGATGAGCCGGTTCACCGTCTCGTCGCGCAGCGCCTGGCTGAACACGGAGCGGTACGGCAGCGAGAACGCGAGGTGCTCGGTGACGAGCGCGGCCTCGAGCGGCTCGCCCGCGTCGGACCGGCGGCCCGTGACGACGCCGACCGGCTTCACGGCGGGCACCTCGAGCTTGCGCAGCTGGCGCAGCATCTCGTACTCGCGGAACGCGATCGACTCGCTGATCTCCTTGATCGCGAGCACGCGGCCGTCGAGGCGCACGAACCGCACCACGTGCCGGGAGATACCGCGGGGCAGGGCGGCCAGCACGTCGGCCGGCCACTCGGCGAGCGGTTGCCGCCAGGGCAGGTCGAGCAGCGCCGAGTTCGGCGTCGCCGAGGTGATCTGCAGCTGTTCCATCGGGTGCCAGCGTAGACGACGACGGGCGGGCCCGGCCGAAGCCGGACCCGCCCGTCAGACGCTAGGCGTGGTTCAGAGACGCGCGCCGGTGGAGGGAGCGAACACGTGCGACTTGCCCGGCTCGATGGTGACGTGGATGGTGTCACCCTTCATCGGGACGTCGCGCGGGTCGATGCGCACGATGACCTGGTCCGACGAACCGGAGTGCAGCTCGCCCGCCACGCCCTCGCTCTTGAGCGAGCCGTAGACGAACGCGTCCGAGCCGAGCTCCTCGACGAGGTTGACCTCGACCTGCAGGGCGTCGGGGCTGCCGGCGGAGACGATCTCCAGCGCCTCGGGACGGAACCCGACGGTGATCTTGCCGCCGTCGGCGTCCGTGAGCTGGCCGAGGGCGTCGCGGTCGATCGGCACGGCCGCGTGGCCGACGACGGCCTTGCCGTCCTTGACGTCGAACGTCCCGACGTTCATGGCGGGGGAGCCGATGAAGCCCGCGACGAACACGTTCGCCGGGGTGTCGTACATCTCGCGCGGGGTGCCGACCTGCTGCAGCAGACCGTCCTTGAGGACCGCGATGCGGTCACCCATCGTGAGGGCCTCGGTCTGGTCGTGCGTGACGTAGACCGTCGTGACGCCGAGGCGGCGCTGCAGGGACGCGATCTGCGTACGCGTCTGGACACGCAGCTTGGCGTCGAGGTTCGACAGCGGCTCGTCCATGAGGAACACCTGCGGCTGACGCACGATGGCGCGGCCCATGGCGACACGCTGACGCTGACCACCGGAGAGCGCCTTCGGCTTGCGGTCGAGGTACTCGGTGAGGTCGAGGATCTTCGCGGCCTCCTCGACGCGCTGGCGGATCTCCGCCTTCGGCGTGCCGGAGATCTTCAGCGCGAAGCCCATGTTGTCCGCGACGGACATGTGGGGGTAGAGCGCGTAGTTCTGGAAGACCATCGCGATGTCGCGGTCCTTGGGCTGCACGTCGGTGACGTCGCGGTCACCGATGTAGATGTGCCCGCCGTTGACGTCCTCGAGGCCTGCCAGCATGCGCAGCGACGTGGACTTTCCGCAGCCCGAGGGGCCGACGAGGACGAGGAACTCGCCGTCCTCCACCTCGAGGTTGAGCTGGTCCACGGCCGGGCGCTCGCTGCCCGGGTAGATCCGCGTCGCGTGGTCGTAGGTGACCGAAGCCATGGTGATTCCCTCCACCGGCAGGTACGTGCCGGACGATCCGTTGTGGTCGGGTGTCTTGCGTTCACGACTGGCGTGTCAGCGGTGACACATTCTGTTGTTCGACGCGCCCGGCCCCGGTCCGTCCCGGGGATTGGCGCTGCTCGATAGTACATGGCCGTGACCGGGATCACGCCATGTCCCTGGTCACGTTCGTGCAGCGGTCCGCCTCACACGGCGAGGAGGTCCGTGATCCGGTCGAGGACGGCGGCCACGGCGTCGCTGTCCGCGACGCGGTGCGCGGCCAGGGTCTCGCCGGGCCCCACCTTGATGGTCACGTCGCCCGCGCCGAGCACGGCGAAGGCCTTCTCGTCGGTGGTGTCGTCGCCCGCGTACAGCACGCGCGTGGCCGGGGCGCCGGCATCCTGCGCGACGACGGTGCGCAGCCGTTCGAGCGCCTCGCCCTTGGTCGTGTGCAGCACGGCGATCTCGACCACGTCCTTGCCGTGCATCGCGTCCAGCCCGAGCCGTGCCGCCGCGGCGTCGGCCGCCTCGACGGCGGCGGCCGTGTCCGCGGGCCCGGCCGTGCGCGTGTGCAGGACGGCGGCGCTCGGCTTGCGCTGCACCCACGCCCCGTCCCGGCCCACGACGGCGGCGTCGAGCGCCGCCGTGAGCTCGGCCAGGACGTCGGCCTGCTCGGCGGTGAGCTCGAACGGCACCGCGTCGAGCCCCGCGGTGGTCGCGTGGCCGGTCTGCGCGCCGTGGCTGCCCACCAGGTACGCGCCGACCGGCGGGACGGAGCGCTGGGCCAGGTCCTCGAGGTCACGGCCGGAGACGAAGGCGAGCCGGGCACGCCCGGCCGCGGCCCCGGCGTCCGCGGGCCCGTCGCCGCGCACGTGCGCCGCCAGCCGGTCCACGGCCGCGCGGGTGGCCGCCGTCATGCGGGACGCGGTCGGGTCGTCCACGAGCGGGGCGAGCACCCCGTCGAAGTCGAGCGCGACGAGCACCGCGGCGCCGTCGTCGGCCACGAGCTGCTCCAGGGCGGTGGCGAGGGAGGGGTCGATCGCCTCAGACATGGGTGTCCCGGGAGGGCATGGCGGTCAGGACGCCGAGGAACGTCTTGGACCACTTCGCGACGTCGTCGCCCATGACCTTGCGGCGCAGGCGGCGCATGCGGCGGCGCTTCTCCTTGGGGTCCATGTGGGCTGCGGTGACGATGATGTCCTTCATCCCGTCGATGTCGTGCGGGTTGACGAGCAGCGGCCCGGGGGCGAGCTCGTCGGCCGCGCCGGTGAACTCGGACAGCACCAGCACGCCGCCCAGGTCCGAGCGGGCCGCGATGTACTCCTTGGCCACCAGGTTCATGCCGTCGCGCAGGGACGTCACGAGCATGACGTCCGCCGCGAGGTAGAGGGCCGCCATCTCCTCCGGCGGGTAGGAGTGGTGCAGGTAGTGGATCGCGGAGTGCCCGATCTCGCCGAACTCGCCGTTGAGGCGCCCCACCAGGCCCTCGACGTGCTCGCGGAGCTCCTGGTAGGCGCCGACGTTCTCCCGCGACGGGCTGGCGACCTGCACGAGCGTGGTGTGCTCGGCGTCGATGCGGCCGTCCTGCAGGATCTCGCCGTACGCCTTGATCCGGTGCCGGATGCCCTTGGTGTAGTCGAGGCGGTCGACGCCGAGCATGACGACGTCCGGGTCGCCCAGGTCGGCACGGATCTCCTTGGCCCGGGCCTGGACCTCGGTGCTGCGCGCCAGCCGGTCGAACTTGCTGGTGTCGATGGAGATGGGGAACGCTGCCGCCCGCACGCGCCGGCCCGGCGTGCCGTCGTCGGCCTCCATGGAGACGACGGAACCGCGGGTCGGGTGGTCGGTGAGACGCCGTACGGCCCGCACGAAGTTCGAGGCGTCACCGCCGCGCTGGAAGCCGACGAGGTCGGCACCGAGCAGCCCCTCGAGGATGCTGCGTCGCCAGGGGAGCTGCTGGAACAGCTCGACCGGCGGGAAGGGGATGTGGTCGAAGAAACCGATGCGCAGGTCCGGGCGCAGGTCGCGGAGCATCTTGGGCACGAGCTGGAGCTGGTAGTCGTGCACCCACACGACGCCGCCGCGGGCGGCCTGCGCCGCCGCCGCCTCCGCGAACCGCTGGTTGACCCGCCGGTAGGCCTCCCACCACTGCCGGTGGTAGGTGGGCGGGGCGATCACGTCGTGGTACAGCGGCCACAGCGTGTCGTTGGAGAAGCCCTCGTAGTACTTGCTGATCTCGCTCGCGGACAGCGTGACCGGAACCAGCATCATGCCGTCGGCCTCGAAGGGCTCGTGCGCCAGGTCCGGTGCGCCGGACCAGCCGACCCAGGCCCCGTCGTTCTCCTGCATGACGGGCTCCAGCGCCGAGACCAGGCCTCCGGGCGACCGCTGCCAGTCCACCTCGCCGTCGTCGTCGACGGAGAAGTCGACCGGGAGCCGGTTCGCCACGACGACGAGGTCGTACCCGCCGGTGCCCTCGGAGCTGCTTGCCGATCCGTTCAAAGGTTGTTCTCTCCCCAGGTTGGTGGCCCCCCGCACTGACTTGACAGGGTAGCCAGACGCCCACGGCGAACCTTACCGAGCGGGGCCCCTGGCTGCTCGGCCGCCGGTGTCGCGGGACGCGTGCCCGCGCGGTGCGAGCGCGCGGACCCCCGCCCCGGCGCTACGGTGTGGCCCATGGGAGAGGGCGACGAGGCACAGGTGATGACGGCGGGTGCCCCGGCGTCCGGAGCCGACGGGACGTTGCCCGCGGGGTCCGACATCGGGGGCTACTCCGTCGTGTCCCTGCTCGGCCGCGGCGCGATGGGCGCCGTCTACGAGGCGGTCGACGGCGGTGGGCAGCGCGTCGCGCTCAAGGTGCTGCACGCGCACGTGGACGCGAACCCTGCCGGCCGGCAGCGGCTGCGCCGCGAGGTCGCGGCCCTGCAGCGCCTGCGCCACCCCGCCGTCGCGCAGGTGCTCGACGCGGAGTTCGAGGGTCCCCAGGCGTTCGTCGTCACCGAGCTGATCGAGGGACTCACGCTCGAGGAGGAGGTCGACGCGCGCGGCCCCCTCGACGTCGCCGACCTCTTCTCGCTGGCCGACCAGCTCGCCGACGCCCTGGAGTCCGTGCACGCCGCCGGGGTGGTGCACCGGGACCTCAAGCCCTCCAACGTCATGGTCACCGGCGCCGGGCCCTCGCTGATCGACTTCGGGATCGCGCAGAGCACCGAGGACGCCCGCACCACCATGACCGGGTTCGTGATGGGCACCCCCGGGTACATCGCGCCCGAGCTGCTGGACGGCGGCGACCCGGTGCCCGAGACCGACTGGTGGAGCTGGGCCGCGCTGCTGGCCTTCGCCGCGACCGGGCGGTCGCCGTTCGGCGTGCGCCCGACCGACCTCGTGCTCCGCCGGTCGCGGGAGGGCCGGGCCGACCTGGTCGGCGTCCCGGCCCGCACCGGGCGGGCGCTCGCGGGCGCGCTGCACGCCGACCCCGCCCGGCGCTGGGGCCCCACCGACGTGGTGCGCGCCGTCCGCCGCGACCTCGAGGCGGGGGCGAGCGACGTCGTCGGCGTCCCGGAGGACCCGCAGGCCACCCAGCGCATCGTGGTCGCCGCGGGTGCGGCGACGGCGGCGCTCGCGGGAGCGTCCGCCGCGGGCCGGGCCGGGGCCGACACCGCGGTCTCCGGGGAGTCGGCGGACGACGACGGCACGGCACCCGGCGCGGAGACGGGTGGTGACGGCACGGCCCCGGGCGGGGTGACCCAGGAGGTGGCCGCGGCGCGCGCCGGGGACGAGACCGCCGTCGTCGGGCCGCCCGTACCCCCGCCGCCCCCGCAGGACGCCCGGCGTGCGATGCCCGCCGACGAGCGCGAGCGGGCGATGGCGCAGGACGGCGGCACCCAGATCCTGCCAGTCGGGGACGTCCGGTACCGCAGCTACGAGGAGCTGGCGGACGCGACGCCCGACCCGGACCCGGAACCTGAGCAGCCCGCGGGCCCGTACGTGGCACCCGTGCACCCGCGCCGGTGGGGGAGCGTGCTGGCGCTGGGCCTGCCGGTCGTCGTGCTGGCCGCGTTCTACCCGCTGATCGCGTTCGGCGTGCTCTGCGGCCTCACCGTGCTGTGCCGCATCGTCGGGACCTCGGGTCAGCGCTTCCACGAGCGGCGCGAGCGCAAGGGCGTGAACCGGTCCGACGGGCTGGTGGCGACCCTCCTCTTCCCGTACCACGCCGTCGTCGGTGCGCTCGGGATCGTGCCGGCCGCGCTGGTCGGCGGGTGCGTGGGACTTCTCGCGGTTATGGGCGGCTACTGGCTGTTCGGCGACGGCAACCTCATCGTCATGCCGCTGGAGGACGTCGCCTCCCGGTCGGTCGGCGGCCGCAACGCGCCGGTCGTCTTCGGGCTCGTGCTGGCCGGGGCGATGGTCGCGGTGGTGCTGGCGACCTGGTTCGGGCCGGCGGGCCGCACGGCGCGCGACGGTGCGCGGACGATCCTCGCGAACCTCGCGCCAGGCCTGCTCGGCGCGGTGATCGTGGTGGCGGTGTGCCTCGTCGGGTCGTGGATCCTGTACACGCAGCTCAGCGGCGACCCGCACCCGATCGAGTGGTGGCCCATGGGTGGGCCGCCGTCGTTCTTCTGAGCGCTCACAGGTAGCGCTCAGGCTTCGTCGATAGGTTCACGCGGGCGGACGTGTCCGCGCCGGTAGGCTGGCGCGCGGATCTGCCGCCCGGAACCCACGACCCGAAGGACCTCTACCGAGATGTCGAACAAGAACAAGGCCCAGCTCCGCGAGGAGGCGCGCCAGGAGGCGCTCGCGCGGCAGAAGAAGCAGGCGCAGCGCGACAAGCGCAACCGCATCCTCGTCTTCGGGGGGCTCGGCGTCGCGATCGCCGCGCTGGTCGCCGTCGCCGCGTTCATCCTCGTCAACGAGGGCGCCAAGAAGAACGTCGAGGACATCCCGCTGGCCGAGGTCACCGACGTGCCCTCGACGGCGACGGAGGGTGGCGGCATCCCCGTGGGCGCCGACCTGGTCGCCGGCACCGAGAACGAGGGTGCGCCCGTGGTCGACGAGTACCTCGACTACATGTGCCCCGTGTGCGGTCAGTTCGAGCAGATCAACGGCGCCGACGTCGAGACGATGCTCACGTCCGGTGACGCCACCGTCGTCTTCCACCCGGTGTCGATCCTGGACCGCGCCTCGAACGGTGAGGAGTACTCGACCCGTGCGGCCTCGGCGGCCTACTGGGTGGCCGACCGTGCTCCCGAGGCGTTCTTCGACTTCAACGAGGCGCTGTTCGCGAACCAGCCGGAGGAGGGGACGGAGGGTCTCGACAACGAGGCGATCGCCGACCTCGCAGAGGGTGCCGGAGCGCCGGCGGACGTCGCGGCCGGCATCGCGGACGGTACCGCTCGGGAGACCTTCGGTCAGTACGTGTACTCCCTGACCAACGAGGCCACGGCGAACGAGGCGCTCGTGAACGCCGACGGCGGCTTCGGCACGCCGACGATCGTCGTCGACGGCGAGCGCTTCGAGGGCTGGAACCAGCCCGGTGCGCTGCTCGCGGCCGTGCAGGGCGGCGCCCCCGCGGCCGAGGAGGACTCGGCCGAGGAGGAGTCCTCGGAGGGCTGACGCCCCGGCGGGGGCCGGCTGCCGCTGCGCGGTAGGCTGGTCCCCGCTCCCGCCGCCTTAGCTCAGCTGGTAGAGCTCCCGTCTTGTAAACGGAAGGTCGTCGGTTCGAATCCGACAGGCGGCTCCACCCGTCGCCGGTTGTGGGCGCGATTTCTGGCCCGATTCGTCCCCTTCGGGACGATATCGAGCCCAGAAATCGCGCCCACAACGGTTCGCGCCGCGGCCGGGTCGGGTCGGCGTCCTTCTCGGTCAGCGCTCCGACGGCGGCCAGACCGTCGGCTCGGCCCACTTCGCCAGCCGGCCGTCACCGCTGGACGTGCCGGTGATGCGCCGTCGGACCCAGGGGGCCACGTGCACCCGCGCCCACTGCGCGTCCGCCTGCAGCCGTTGCCGCAACCGCGGCGACGGTGCGGCGTCCAGCGGCGCGTCGAACGCCGGGTCGTCCGGCTCGAGCCCCAGGCCGACCAGTGCGGCGTTCGCGACCCGGCGGTGCCCCTCGTCGGTCAGGTGGATGCGGTCGTCGGACCACATCCGCCAGTCCTGCAGCCCCTGCAGACCCCAGGTGTCCAGCACGAACGCGCCGTGCCGCCGTGCGATCGACCAGATGTTCGCGTTGTAGATGCCGACCCGGCCCTGCGTCCAGTTCAGGGGGCCCGCCGTGCGGAACCCGGTGGCCAGCAGGACGTCCGCCCCGGTGGAGCGGATCTGCACCACCGCGCGCTCGAGCACAGCCGAGAGCCCGTGCGGGTCCACCTGAGGGCGCAGGATGTCGTTGCCGCCACCCACCAGCGACACCAGGTCCGGTTCCATGGCGAGGGCCTCGGGCACCTGGGCGGCGATGATCTGGCGCAGCTTGCGCCCCCGGATCGCCAGGTTCGCGTACTCGAACGGCGCGTCCCCGCGGCGCTCGGCGAGGTGGTCGGCGAGCCGGTCGGTCCAGCCGCGCTGCACGCCGTCGGACGCGGTGCCGGCCGCCACGGGGGTGCCGTCGGTGTGCGGGTACGGGTCCCACAGGCCTTCGGAGAACGAGTCGCCGATCGCGACGTAGCGGGACCAGCGCGGGGTGGGTGTCGAGGGCGATGTCACGCCCCCATCTTGCACCCGTCGCTCAGGGCAAGCGCCAGTCCACGGGTGCGGCCCCCTGGGCCTCCAGCAGCGTGTTGACGCGCGAGAACGGCTTGGAGCCGAAGAACCCCCGGTAGGCGGCCAGCGGGCTGGGGTGCGCGGACTCCACCGTGGGGGTCTCGCCCAGCCACGGTTTCAGCGAGGCGGCGTCACGCCCCCACAGGATCGCGACGAGCGGTCCGCCGCGGGCCACGAGCGTCTTGATCGCGGCCTCCGTCACCTGCTCCCAGCCCTTGCCGCGGTGCGACGCCGGTTCCCCCGGCCGCACCGTGAGCACCCGGTTGAGCATCATCACGCCCTGGTCCGCCCACGGGCTCAGGTCGCCCGACGACGGCGGAGGAGCGCCGACGTCGTCGGCCAGCTCCGTGTAGATGTTCGCCAGGGACTTGGGGACCGGGCGGACGTCCGGCTGGACGGAGAAGGACAGGCCCATCGGGTGACCCGGCGTCGGGTACGGGTCCTGGCCGACCACCAGGACGCGCACGTCGGCCAGCGGACGGCGGAACGCGGCGAAGACGTCGCCCGGTGCCGGCAGGTACGTGCGCCCGGCCGCCACCTCGGCGCGCAGGAAGTCGCCCATCGCGTGGATCTGGGGCTCGACGTCGGCGAGCGCCGCCGCCCAGTCCGGTGCCATCACGGTGTCCAGGGCGGGGCGCGTCGTCGTCGGGGAGTCCACGCACGCGACGCTAGCGCACTCGCGACGCGCGGCCCAGGATGCCCGGGACAGCGCCCGAGGTGCCCCATACTGGCCGCTATGAGCGAGATGCTGGTCCAGGACATCGACACCACGACGGAGGCGCCGTCGTCGGCCACCGGAGCCGGTGCGCTGACCGACCGGGAGCGCGAGATCCTCGCCTTCGAGAAGCAGTGGTGGAAGTACGCCGGCTCGAAGGAGCAGGCCGTGCGCGAGCTCTTCGACATGTCGGCCACCCGGTACTACCAGGTGCTCAACGCGCTGCTCGACACGCCCGCGGCGCTCGAGCACGACCCGATGCTGGTCAAGCGCCTCCGCCGGATGCGGGCCACCCGGCAGCGGGCGCGCACGGCTCGCCGACTCGACGGCACGACCGGCTGACCTGCGGTGGCGCGATACTGAACAAGGGCTGTAGGTCTCGGCGCGGGGAACCGCTACCCTGTCCGGCGTGACCAAGAGCCAGTACCCGTTCCCGCCCGACGAGTTCGACGTCCGCGGTCCGGAGGGCGCGCCGGTGGGTGTCCACCGCGAGCCCCGGAGCGGGTGGAGCTCGGTCTGGCCGTTCCTGCTCGTCGCCGTGGTCTTCGCCGGCCTGGGCGTCGGGATCATCTCCTTCCTGTCCGACGGCGGCGACACGCCCACGGACAACCCGCCCGTGGCGTCCGAGCAGTCCGCCTCCGCAGAGGGTTCTGGCGAGGGCGAGGGCTCCGAGGGCGAAGGGTCCGGCGAGGAGCCCACCGACGGCTCGGGCGACGAGGGTGACGAGGGCGAGGGCGCCGAGGGCGACGAGTCCGAGGAGCCGTCCGAGGAGCCGAGCGACGAGGCCGCCGAGATGCCGGGCGACCCGGCGGCGGCTGACCTGTCGGCGCGCGTCGTGGTCTGGAACGACATCTCGGGGGCGGAGGCCGCGGGGCAGGCCGGTGCGACGGCCGATCTCGTCACGGGTGCCGGATTCGCCGACGTCGGCGCTCTCGATGCACCGGCGGCGCCGGTTACGCTCGCGGGCGTCTACGACGAGACCACGGTCCTGTTCGCCGACGGGCGAGCGGACACGGCGACCGCGGTCGCGGAGGCGGTGGGCGCCGCCCCGGCGAACGTGCAGCTGTCCGACGACCTCACGAACAGCCCGACCGACGCCGTCTGGGTGATCATCAAGGAGCCCGTCGGCTGAACCGGCGCGGTCCGCGGGGATCGCGACACCCTGGATTCGGATGCTTCCCTTCGAGTGACCTCCGCCACTAGTCTCCTGTCCACTGCGGGGCGCCGGCCCCGTGTGCCAGAACGATGAGGAGAAGTAGATGGCCCAGGGCACCGTCAAGTGGTTCAACGCCGAGAAGGGGTACGGCTTCGTCACGCCGGCCGACGGCGGACAGGACCTGTTCGTCCACTTCAGCTCGATCCAGGCAGACGGGTACCGCACCCTCGACGAGGGGCAGCAGGTGGAGTTCGAGGTCGGCCAGGGCCAGAAGGGCCCGCAGGCGGAGCAGGTCCGCCCGCTCTGATCGTGCTGACCTAGACGTGCAGCGTCGGCGAGGGCCGGCGTCCGACGGCGCATCGATGCGTCGGGGGCGCCGGCCTTCGTCGTGTCCGGGTCCCGCCGTCGGGCGCTGACCTGGCCGGACCGGGCGCCACTGGAGCGCCACGGTGCGCTGGCGGCGGAACGTCTTGCACTCTCGGGGGGAGAGTGCCAATAATGGGTTAGCACTCTCGGCCGTCGAGTGACAGCCGGGGTGAACAACCTTGGTCGAAAGGTGAGGCACGCCCACGCCCGTGATGTGAACGGTGCGGGGGCGCGTCGTCCGTCGCGGGCACCGGCCGACCATCCACCAGCCACAGCGGAGGATCAGTCCCCATGGCCAAGATCATCGCGTTCGACGAGGAAGCTCGTCGGAGCATGGAGCGCGGGCTCAACCAGCTCGCCGACACCGTCAAGGTCACGCTCGGCCCCAAGGGCCGCAACGTCGTCCTGGACAAGAAGTGGGGCGCCCCCACGATCACCAACGACGGTGTCTCCATCGCCAAGGAGATCGAGCTCGAGGACGCGTTCGAGAAGATCGGCGCCGAGCTCGTCAAGGAGGTCGCCAAGAAGACCGACGACGTCGCGGGTGACGGCACCACCACCGCGACCGTGCTCGCCCAGGCGCTCGTGCGCGAGGGCCTGCGCGTCGTCGCCGCCGGCGCCAACCCGATCGCCGTCAAGCGCGGCATCGAGAAGGCCGTCGAGGCCGTGACCGAGCAGCTGCTCAACGCCGCGGTCGACGTCGAGACCAAGGAGCAGATCGCTGCCACGGCCGCGATCTCCGCCGGCGACCTCGCCATCGGCGAGCTCATCGCCGAGGCCCTCGACAAGGTGGGCAAGGAAGGCGTCATCACCGTCGAGGAGTCGAACACGTTCGGCCTCGAGCTCGAGCTCACCGAGGGTATGCGCTTCGACAAGGGCTTCCTCGCCCGCTACTTCGAGACGGACCCGGAGCGCCAGGAGGCCGTCCTCGAGGACCCGTACGTCCTGATCGTCGAGTCGAAGATCTCGAACGTCAAGGACATGCTGCCGCTGCTCGACCAGGTCATGAAGTCGGGTCGTTCGCTGCTGATCATCGCCGAGGACGTCGAGGGCGAGGCCCTGGCGACCCTGGTGCTGAACAAGATCCGCGGCACCTTCAAGTCCGTCGCCGTCAAGGCTCCGGGCTTCGGCGACCGCCGCAAGGCCATGCTGCAGGACATCGCGGTGCTCACCGGCGGCCAGGTCATCACCGAGACGGTGGGCCTCAAGCTGGAGAACGCCACGCTCGAGGAGCTCGGCCAGGCCCGCAAGGTCGTCGTCACCAAGGACGAGACCACGATCGTCGAGGGCACCGGCGACGCCGACCTCATCGCCGGTCGCGTGCAGCAGATCCGCTCCGAGATCGAGAAGTCCGACTCGGACTACGACCGCGAGAAGCTGCAGGAGCGCCTCGCCAAGCTGGCCGGCGGCGTCGCCGTCATCAAGGCCGGCGCGGCCACCGAGGTGGAGCTCAAGGAGCGCAAGCACCGCATCGAGGACGCCGTGCGCAACGCCAAGGCTGCCGTCGAGGAGGGCATCGTCGCCGGTGGTGGCGTCGCGCTCATCCAGGCCGGTGCCGCTGCGTTCGCCAAGCTCGAGCTCGAGGGCGACGAGGCGACCGGTGCGCAGATCGTCAACGCGGCGATCTCGGCCCCGCTGAAGCAGATCGCCATCAACGCCGGCCTCGAGGGCGGCGTCGTGGCGGAGAAGGTCCGCGGTCTCACCCCGGGTCACGGCCTCAACGCCGCGACCGGTGTGTACGAGGACCTGCTGGCCGCGGGCGTCAACGACCCGGTCAAGGTCACGCGCTCCGCGCTGCAGAACGCTGCGTCGATCGCCGCGCTGTTCCTCACCACCGAGGCTGTCGTCGCGGACAAGCCGGAGCCCGCCGGGGCCTCGGCCGGCGACGGTGGCGGCATGGGTGACATGGGCGGCATGGGCTTCTGATCCACGCCCGCTCGGCGCGGTAGCCCGCGCCACGCACGACGGCGGCCGGTCGTCCTGGGAAGTCTCCCGGGGCGACCGGCCGCCGTTTTGCGCTGCACTCGTGGTTGTGGGCGCGATTTCTGGCCCGTATTGCCCGGTATGGGCATCAATCGAGCCCAGAAATCGCGCCCACAACGCCTACCGGGTCAGCGGGCGAAGAGGCGGGCGGCCTGGCTCTCCGCGTCCGCATAGGTGGTCGAGGCGGACTGCAGCGCCGCCGTCACGGAGTCGAGGGCGGCCTCGACCTGGGTCTGCGCGGACTGCCACTGGGTCATGACCCCCGCGAACGACGTCGCGGCGCTGCCGTGCCAGCTCGACTGCAGATCGTGGAGATGGCGCATCATCGCGCCGACCTCGGCCCGGATGGCTCCCACGGAACCGTTCACGGCGGCGCTCGCCTGCGCCACCCGCTCGCTGTCGACCTCGTACCGCATGCTGTCTCCTCCGTCGTCGTCCCGGTGGACCGGGCTGAGCACGACGGTAGGGCGCAGCGAGAGGCGCGCGCCGCCGTCGTCCACAACCTGTGGACGACGGACTACCTCGCCGGGTGGGCCACTACCTCGGCGGGCGAGGCCCTACCTCGCCGGGTGGGCCACTACCTCGGCTCGGGCGCTACTACCTCGGCGGGCGGGGCACTACCTCGGCGGGTGGGCCACTACCTCGGCGGGGGGGGTGGGCTACTGGCGGGCCGGGCCCGCCGTCGCCTCCAGGCCGAGCTTGCGGCGCTCCTTGACGAGCCGGTGGAGCTCGGCGTCGAGGTTCTGCCGGGCGGGCTCCTCCCACGTGGCGCCGAGCGGGCTCACGTAGAGCCTCGAGCGGCCCAGCAGCTTGGTCAGGACCTTGATCCGCGCGTCGAGGTAGTCGGACAACGGGATGTGGGCGTACTCGGCCCGGATCTCCGCGACGTACTCCTTGTAGCGCTGCGGCTCCGCGGCGAGCATGCCCAGGTCCGCGTCGTTGAGCACCGCGGAGTCGAAGTCGCCGGACGCCGCCTTGTGCCGGGCGAGCGTGTCGACGAGCTCGCCGACCCGGTCCGCCGAATCGACGGGCACGCCGAGCTCGACGAGCTGCGTACGCGCGAGCTCGGCGCTGAGCGTGGTCTGCTCCCCGCCGCGGGTCGCGTAGGCGACCTTGCGGTCCGCGTCGAAGACCGCTCCGTGGTACCAGGCGGCGAGCCGGACGAGATCGGGTTCGTGGGTCTCGTGAGCGAGCTCGTCGACCCGGTGCAGGACGGCGGCCAGGTGACGCA
This sequence comes from Isoptericola sp. S6320L, assembly GCF_023015685.1. Taxonomy (NCBI): domain Bacteria; kingdom Bacillati; phylum Actinomycetota; class Actinomycetes; order Micrococcales; family Promicromonosporaceae; genus Isoptericola; species Isoptericola sp. S6320L. Next base: position 74,196 of record NZ_JALKAT010000005.1, on the reverse strand, counting down.
GGTTGTGGAAGTGGCGGCCCGGCCCGGACCAGCGCTCGATAAGCTCTTCACCCACCGAGCGGATCGAGTCCTCGGGCTTCGTGGCGCCCGCCCCTCGACAGGTGCGGACGAACGCCGAGAGGAACCACTGCGGCGCGCTGGCGCTCAGGACGCCCATCGCTATCAAGACCTTCGCTCGGAGATCGTTCTCTGTCTCCCTGCCAGCCTACGACCGCCGACCGACAATCGTGATCGGTGCGGCCGTCTGCGCCGACGGGGCCGTCACGCAGCGTAGCGGCCCGCGGGCGGGAGGAGAACCCGCACGGTCAGTCCACCGCCGGGCGTCTGCGCCACGGCCGCGGAGCCGCCGTGCGCCCCCAGGATCGCCGCGACGATCGCCAGGCCCAGGCCGGATCCGCCGGACTCCCGGTTGCGCGAGGAGTCGGCGCGGTAGAAACGCTCGAAGATCCGCCCGGCCTGCTCGTCCGAGACGCCGGGTCCGTGGTCGCGCACCTCGACGACGACGCCGTCGGCCACCGTCCCGAGGGCGAGCTCGGCGGGCGACCCCGCCGGCGTGTGCCGGGCCACGTTCCCCACGAGGTTGGTCAGGACCTGCCGCAGCCGGTCAGCGTCACCGACGGTGTGCAGGGCCGCCGGCGGCGCCTCGCCGGGCCGCAGCCCCGTGACCGCGACGGCGCGCGTCGGGTCGAGGGCGTGCAGGTCCTGAGCGGTGTCGTGGGCGAGCGCCGCGAGGTCGACGACCTCGTGCCGCATGGGGCGGCCCTCGTCGAGGCGGGCGAGGACGAGCAGGTCGTTGACGAGCGTGCCCATCCGGCGGGCCGAGTCCTCGATGCGGACCATCGTGTCGTCGACCTTCTCGTCCGTGTCCAGCGCGCCCATCCGGTACAGCTCGCCGTACCCGCGCACCGTGGCGAGCGGCGTGCGCAGCTCGTGGCTCGCGTCGGAGACGAACCGGCGCATGCGCTGCTCGGAGGCCTCCTGGACGGCGAACGCCGACTCGATCTGCGTGAGCATCACGTTGAGCGAGCGCGACAGCGAGCCGACCTCCGTCGAGGAGGGCTGCTCGGGCACGCGCTGGGACAGGTCGCCCTCCGCGATGGCGGCAGCGGTGGCCTCGATGCGGCGCAGCGGTCGCAGGGAGTGCTGCACCAGCCAGAACGCGAGCGCGCCGCCGAGCAGGACGATCCCGATGCCCGACCACAGGAGGGAGCTCGACAGGTAGGCGGTCGTCTTGTCGACGGCGGCCAGGGGTAGTGCGACGTACGCGGCGCCCTCCACGGGGCTGTCCTGCGTCTGGCTGCAGGGGATGGACACGACCCGCCACTGCGTCGGGTCGGCACCGCCCTCGGAGTCGACGGTAAAGGGCTCGAGGCCACGCTCCACCACAGCGGTCAACGACTCGTCGGGAATCTGCGGCTCTCCGAACCGCTCGAGGGTCTCCGTCCAGCCGGCGGGTCCGCCGTCGAGGCCGTTGCAGTTGTGCAGGGTCACGGCATAGTCGCTGGGGATGCGTTGGCTGCCCTCGGCGGGGTTCAGCGCAGTCATGCGTGCCACGCCCTGGGCGGACTGCTTGAGCTGCGAGTCGAGCTGGTCGATCAGATAGTTCGACACGACGGTCCGCGTCGCCAGACCGGCGATGATCATGCCCGCCCCCAGCAGCAGCACGATGATCGCGACCAGGCGCACGCGCAGCGGCACCCGGCTGAGCCAGCTCCAGCGCCGCTCGCCCGGCGTGCTCGGGGCGGGTTCCGCCGTCGGCCCGGGTGCGTCCGTGCCCGACGGCGGTACCTCGGCCGCGCTCGCCGCTCCGGGAGCCTCCGGTGCGGCGAAGGTCGGCTCGATGCCGTCGGGGCGGTCGCGGGGGGTCATCGCTGCGGTGCCCGCAGGAGGTAGCCGACCCCGCGCTTGGTGTGGATGAGCGGCGGGAGCTCGACGTCCGCGCCGTCCGGCCCGGCGACCGTCACGTGGTCGATCTTGCGGCGCAGGTAGGAGATGTAGGACTCCACGATGTTCGCGTCGCCGCCCCAGTCGTACTGCCACACGTGGTCGAGGATCTGCGCCTTGGACAGCACGCGACCGGCGTTGAGCATGAGGTAGCGCAGCAGCTTGAACTCGGTGGGGGAGAGCTCGATCTCGACGCCGGCGCGGTGCACCTCGTGGCTGTCCTCGTCCAGGGCGAGGTCGCCGACACGCACCACGGCGTCGTCGTCGGGCTCGCCGCCCGCGGTGCGGCGCAGCACGGCGCGGATCCGAGCCACGACCTCCTCGAGGCTGAACGGCTTGGTGACGTAGTCGTCGCCGCCCACCGTGAGGCCCTGGATCTTGTCCTGGGTGTCGTCACGGGCGGTCAGGAAGAGCACCGGCGTGTGCCGGCCGGTGGCACGCATCCGGCGCGTCACGGTGAAGCCGTCCATGTCGGGCAGCATCACGTCGAGCACCACGAGGTCCGGCTCCGTGTCGCGCACGAGCTGCAGCGCGCTCGTGCCGTCGGCGGCGGCGTGCACCTCGAACCCGGCGAAGCGGAGGGACGTGGACAGCAGCTCGCGGATGTTCGGCTCGTCGTCGACGACGACGAGCCGTGCTTCGGGGGCGTCGGTGGATGCGGCCATGGGTCCAGTGTGCGCCGCATCCCTGAAGGTTTCCTGAACGTGCGGCGTACGAGTCGCGCGGACTCCTCCCAGCACCCAGGATGCGGTGTGTGACCTCCGCCGAGACCGTCCCCCTCCGCTCTCGTGGTGACGCCGTGCGCCGGTGGGTCGCCGCCGTCCTGGTGGTCGTGACCACCCTGCTCGTGGTCGCGTCGTCGGTGGCGGTGTGGGCGCACCGCACGGTGTTCGACACCGACGACTTCATGGACACCGTCGGGCCGGTGCTGGACGACCCGGTGTTCTACGACGCCCTCGCGGACAACGTGACCGAGCAGACGCTGCTGGCCCTGGACCTCGACACCCGCGTCTCCGCCCGGCTCACCGAGCTCGACGAGGTGCTGGCGCTCGCCCTCGTCGAGCGGCTCGAGGTCGAGCCGGGGCCGTTGCTGGAGGCGCTCGGCACCCGCGTGGATCGGCCGACGCTCGCCGCGCTGACGCCCGTGGTGGTCGACCGACTCGAGGAGCGGGTGGAGAAGGTCGTGGACCGGCTCGTGACGTCCGAGGCGTTCCGGGAGCGGCTGCCCCGGCTGGTCGAACGAGCGCACACCGGGGCGATCGCGCTCGCACGCGCCGACGTCGACGAGCACCCGAACGTCTACCTGACCGACGACGCCGTCATGCTCGACACGACGCCGCTGATCGCCGAGGCGCTGCGCGAGGCGCTCGGGAGCGTCGGTGACATGCTGCCCGGTGTGACGCTGCCCGACGCCGTCACGGAGAACGCGCCGCAGGCGCGTGCCCAGCTCGGCGAGGCGCTCGGTGCGCGGCTGCCGGACGACTTCGGGCAGGTGGCCCTCCTCGACCGCGAGACGTTCGAGATGGTGCAAGGGACCGTCAGGACCGTGGACCGCGTCGTGTGGGCGCTGGTGGTGGTCACCGTGCTGCTCATCGTCGCGACCGTCCTCGTGGCGCCCGACCGCCGGCGTGGTGCGATCCAGCTCGCCATCGGCGTGGCTGCCGGCCTGGTGATCGCGGCCGCCCTCGTCGCGCAGCTGCGCGGCCTCGTCGTGGAGGCCGCCCGCACCCCGGACGGCGAGCGGGTCGCCGGCGTGCTGTTCGACGCGGTGTCCGGAGGGCTGCACGAGATCCTGTGGCTGATCGGGATCATCGCCGTCGTGGCCGCCGTCGTCGCGCTGCTGCTGGGACGTCCGGCCTGGCTCGGACGCGCCGCGGAGCGGTGGCCCTGGGTCGGCACGGTGAGCGGCCAGGACGGCAGGTTGCCACGGCGGGTCGCCGAGCACGCCGACGCCCTGCGGTTCGTGGCGGTCGGCCTGTCCGTGCTGGTCGTCGTGGTCACCGGGTTCAGCTGGGTCGCGCTCGTGCTCGTGGCGCTGGCGCTGGTGGGCAGCCTGGTGGGCATCTCGGTGGCGCAGCGCATCGCCGACGTGCCGGGTGGGCGCCGCTCGACGCCCACCCCTACCCCCTGAGCGTCAGAGGTAGCGCAGCGGGTCGAACTCGTCGATCGGGATGATCCGCACGCGCGGCAGCGGGCTGGTGAAGGCGTCGACGTCGCCCTCCAGGTCGAAGATCTCCAGCCCTTCCTCGGTCAGCGAGGTGAGCTGGCCGTTGACGAACTCACGGAAGGCCAGCAGCCCGACCCGCCGCCCGTCGTCGGCCAGGAGGCGCTCGATCTGGGGCAGGAAGTCGCCGTCGTGGCTCGCGAGCAGGACGTCGCCCTCGCGCCCGGCGATGGCCTCCAGGGTGCGCTGGATACCGAGGTCGACGACCTTCTCGTCACCGTTCGCCGCCAGCGGGATGGGCCGGTAGCCCATCGCGAGCAGCGCCTGCACGAACGACATCGGCATCTGGCCGCTGGTCGCGTTGAGGAAGAACAGCGGGACGACGTCGGAGCCCCACACCTTGCTCGCGAACTTGGTGATCCGGTCCCAGCGCGGCCGCTCCTCGGGGTTGGGGCGGCGGTTCAGCACGTTCATGCCGAGCGTGGCGTCGATGTTCTCGCCGTCGACCAGGAGGTACGTGGTGCGGGTCGGCTCGTTCGGCGACGCCGGGCTCGGCGACGGCGCAGGCGAGGTGATCGGCGCGGAGAAGGGGGAGACCATGCGCCCAGGGTACGCGGGCCGTCGCGGCTCCGGCGGTCGAGCATGGACCGCGGCGGCAGGTCGGAGTAATCTCAGCGGCCGTGCCCGACTTCACACGCTCCGACCACCCGCAGGTGACCGTCCTGCAGCACGGCTCCGACGTGCCGCTCGACCGGTACGCCCGGACGTTCCCGGGAGCCCGCGTCGTCCGACCCTTCGCCGGGGACCCGGTGCCGTCGCTCGAGGAGTGCGGTGACGGCCTGATCGTCCTCGGCGGGCAGATGCACGCCTACGCGGACGACGACGCCCCCTGGCTCCCCGCGGTGCGTTCGCTCCTGGCGCGCGCCGCCGTCGACGGGCTGCCCACGCTCGGCATCTGTCTCGGTGCCCAGCTGCTCGCCGTCGCCGGCGGGGGAGCGGTGCAGGTGGCCGCCCCGCCCGGGCGGGAGGCCGGCGTCGTCGACGTGCACTGGCGTGCCGAGGCGCTGGAGGACCCGGTCCTCGCACCGCTCGTCCGGGCCGCCGGCGCGACGTGTTCCGACGACGCCGAGACGCCCGGCTGCGTGACCCCGGTGGTCTCGATGCACTCCGACGCGATCATCGAGCTGCCCGCGGGCGCCCAGTGGCTCGGCTGGTCCGACATGTACCCGTACCAGGCGTTCCGCTGGGGCTCCGCGCTGGGTGTGCAGTTCCACCCGGAGGCGAGCCCGTCCCTGGCGGTGCGCTGGGCGCTCGGGGAGGTCGACGTCGACACGGCCGCCGTCCATGCCCAGGTGACCGCGCACGACGACGGTCTGGCGCGGACGGGCGACCTGCTCGCCCAGGCGTTCCTCGAGCAGGTGCGCGGCGCCGTCGACGGCCCGGACGAGGTCGCGCTCGCCGCAGCCGGCTAGCACCCCGAGGTAGTGCGGGCCTCGCCGAGGTAGTGCCGCGCCCGCCGAGGTAGTAGCGCGCCGGCCGAGGTAGCGCGACGCCGCTACTACCTCGGCGACGCCGCTACTACCTCGGCGACGCCGCTACTACCTCGGCGACGCCGCTCCTACCTCGGCCTCGGCGCAACTACCTCGTCAGGACTCGATCTGGTTCTGCGGGGTGCCCGCCTTGAGCGCGGCGAGGCGGGCCTCCAGCTCGAGGTCCTCCATCGACCCCTCGAGCTCGGAGAACTGCGACTCCAGGGAGGACGCCGCGATCTCCGCCTGACCCATGGCCTGCGCCTCCTCGCGGCGCACCGCCTCCTCGAACCGCGAGAGCTCGCTGGTCGGGTCCATGATGTTGATGGAGCTGATCGCGCCCTGCACGGTCTGCTGCGCCTCGGCGGCCTTCTGCCGGGCGACGAGCTGGTCGCGCTTCGACTTCAGCTCGACGAGCCGGTCCTTCATCTGGGCCAGGCCGGTCTTCAGCTTCTCGACCGTGACCTGCTGCTGCTCGATCATCGGCCGGGACGTCGTGACCTCGTTCTCGGCGTCGAGCTGCTTGCGCAGCGCCACCTTGGCGAGCTGGTCGAACTTGTCGGCGTTGACGGCGTCGCCCGCGCTGCGTCGCTCGTCGGCCTTGCGGGAGGCGGCCAGCGCCTTGGCGCCCCACTCCTGCACGGACTGCACGTCCTCGTGGTAGTCCTGCTCGGCCAGCCGCAGGTTGCCGATCGTCTGGGCGATCGCCTGCTCGGCCTCCGCGATGTTGTTCGTGTAGTCACGGATCAGCTGGTCGATCATCTTGGCCGGGTCCTCGGCACGGTCCAGCATCGCGTTGATGTTGGCCTTCGCGAGCTGGCTGATGCGCCCGAGGATGCTCTGCTTCTGCGTCATGACGTGCCTTCCTGGTCCGTGGTTCCCGCTGGTTGGTGTTGATGACTAGGACGACGGCGGAGGCTCCGTGGTTCCCGGCGCGTCGACGTCAGAAGCGGCCACCGGCGCCGCCCCGGCCGCCTCCCCCGCCGAAACCACCCCCGAAACCGCCGCGGGAACCGCCGCCGAACCCGCCACCGAAGCCCCCGCCGAATCCGCCGCCGTAGCCGCGGCCCCGCCGTCGGCCGCGCCCGGAGCCGCGCAGGACCGAGTCGAGGACGATCCCTCCGAGGATCATGCCGCCCACGTCGGAGGAGCGGCGACCGGGACCGGCGAACCCTCCCTGCCGCATGTCCCAGCCGGAGGTGTCGGTCTGCGCCATCTGGGTCGCCTGCTGGACGTAGCGCTCGGCCTGCTGCGCCGTCGCGAGCGCCGCGTGCGGGTCGGTGGCCTGCAGCGACCGGGCCTCGGCGGCGAGGCGCTCGGCCTCGGCCAGCCGGGTGCGCGCGTCGGGGCCGACGGCGCCGCGACGGGTGGTGACGAAGCTCTGCGTCGCGCGGAGCTGGGACTCGACACGACCGAGGACGTCGCGCAGCAGCGCCTTGGCGCGGGCGTCGGACTCGGCCTGCTGCCGGGCGGGTGCGAGGGCGGCGTCGAGGGCGGCCTCCGCGGAGGTCAGGCGGGCGAGCGCGGCCAGCGGGTCGCCGCCGTCGCGGGCGCTGCGGGCCTGCTCGGCAGCGGACCGCGCCTCGGCGGCGGCGCCCTGCGCGGCCGGGTCGCCGGACGCGAGGCGCTCGGCGTCGACGATGTCCTGCGTGATCGACGCGATGCCCTTGTCGAGGTTGGTCGCGGCGGACGCGAGGTCGTCGCCGGCGCTCGCGACCTCGTCGAGCAGGGTGACGGCCTGCCCGAGCGCGTTCTGCGCCGCCCGGGCCTCGGCGACGGCGACCGCCTTCTTGCGCTTCTGGACGGCGGTCCGCCCGGCCGCGACCGCCTCGCGGGCGTTGGCGACGAGCGCTGCCACCTGGTCCGGGTTGTCGCGCACGGACGCCAGCGCCGACGCGGGGTAGGTGGCGGTCAGCCCGGCGAGGGTGCTGCGGGCGACCTCGATCCGCGCCTCGATCTCACCGGCGCGCTGCTCGGTCTCGTCGAGCACCTGCGGCGCCCGGGACTGCAGGCGGCGCAGGTCGTCGAAGGAGTCGGCCTGGGCGTCGAGGGTGGCCGCCGCGGCCTCGCAGCGCCGGATGACGTCGGCCAGCACGGCGCGCTGCCGGGCCGCGTCCGACGGCGGCGCGTCGCCGAGGGAACCACCCGGCGGGACGCTGTCCTCGAGCCCCTGGCGCAGACGGAAGGCCTCGGCGACGTCCGCGCGGGCCTCCTCCAGCGCCGCGGTGAACTCCCGGGTCGCCTCGAGCCCGAACTCCGCCTGCGCGAAGCCGAGCTCCTGCTCGGACGTCTTGATCGCGTCGTCGACGGCGACCAGGGCGCTGCCGGCACGCTGGGCGAGCTCGGTGGTGGTGATGTTGGCGAGCGGGTCGGGGTCCGGGCCGCCGGCCCCCGTGCGGGCGGCGGCCGCGGCGGCGCCGCGACGGGTCAGGTCCTTGTCCCGGCGCGAGCGGGACCACAGGAAGACGCCGCCGGCGGCGACGACGGCGATCCCGCCGACCAGCAGCGGCCCGGGCACCGGGAGCCGGCCGGAGGAGTCGCCGTCGTCCGCGACACCGGTGGTGGAGGCGTCGCCGGAGCCGGTGACCGCCAGCGTGGCGTCGACGGCGGCGACCGTGGCGCCGGCCCAGTCGTCGTCGCGCAGCTCGTCGACCGTGGCGTCGCGGACGGCGTCGAGCTGCTCGTCCGACAGGTCGATGTTGTTGTCCCAGCTCAGCCCGTACAGGCGGTCCTCGGTGGCGACGGCGAGCAGCAGGTCGTCGGGGCCGAGCTGGGCGTTGGTCGCGGTGGCGTCCGCCCAGCTGCGCCCGTCGGTGCCGTCGAAGCTCTCCACGTAGACGACGAAGAGCTGGTACGAGCTGTCCTCCGCGAGGGTGTCGAGGGCGTCCTGCACCTCGGCGACCTCGTCCTCGCTGAGCACCCCGGCGACGTCCGTCACGTCTCCGTCCAGCTCGCGCAGCGGGGGCTCGGCGTGCGCGGTGGTGGCCGTGAGGGCGAGCAGCACCGGCAGCGCGACCGTGAGCAGCAGCGTCCGAGGGGCGAGGAGGGCCACGCGTCGCCGCGTGGCCTGGGTAGACGGGATCACGGTCTGCATCGTTCCGCGCGTGCGGGCACCGCGCAATCCCGCGCCGGGTGACGTTGACCGCGTCGGTCAGTCCGGCGGGTTCACTCGAGACCGTCGGCGCGGCGCTGGTCCACGGTCCTCGCCGCCTCCCGGGCGGCCCGCGCGTTGCGCGCCCGGCGCGAGCCCTTGCGCGACGGCGCACGTTCCGGGTCGCGGAGCAGCTCGGAATCGATCAGCTCGTGCCGCTGCAGGTAGGTGTTCGCCACCGCCTGGATCGTGGCGGCGATCGGCAGGGCCAGGAACGCGCCGAGCGCCCCGAACACGGCACCGAACGCGAGCACCGCGACGAAGCTCATCGCCGGGTTCATCTCCAGCGCGCGGGCCGAGACCTTCGGCGAGAAGTAGAGGTTCTCGAGCTGCTGGTAGGCGATGATGAACGCCAGCACCGCGACGGCCTGCGGCACCCCCTGGGACGTCAGGGCGACCGCCACGGGCAGCGCACCGCCGATGTAGGTGCCGATCGTCGGGATGAACTGCGAGACGATGCCGGTGAACAGCGCCAGGGGCAGCGCGTACGGCGTGCCCACGATCACCAGGAACACCGCGGTGAAGGCGGCCGAGAGCGCGGCGAGCACGATGCGAGAGCTGATGAAGTCGGACACCTTGACCTGGGTGATCTCCCACAGGCGCAGCACCTCGGTCTGGCGGCCGGGGCTGAGCCACCGGCACACGGCCACCCGGAACTGGGGCCCGGCGGCCATGAGGTAGTAGGTGACCAGGCCGATCGTCAGCGCCGCGAAGACGAGCCCGACCACCGTGGTCCCCACGGCGATCGTCCCGGTGGCGACGTCGGTGCCGTACTCGGTGACGAGCTGGGCCAGCAGCTCGTCGGACGCGGGCAGCTCGACGTCGAAGGTCTCCTGGATCCTCCCGCTCGCCGCCACGTACAGCTCCGGCAGGACGCCGACGAGCTGCACGAGCTGCTGGATGAACAGGTTGCCGAACAGGGCCAGCACCACGAGGGCCACGATCACCGAGCCGAAGAACGCCGTGCCCGCGGCGAGCCCGCGCCGCCACCCGTGCCGCACCAGCCAGGTGACGACCGGCTCCAGCGCCAGCGTGAGAAAGAACGCGATCAGCAGGTAGACGAACAGCGTGGTGAGCTGGCCGAGCGCCGTCCACGTCCAGGCCGCGACGAACACGGCCACCGCACCCATCACGAGGACGCGGGGCACCCACCGCGGCGGACGGGCGGAGTCGTGCAGCACGGGGCGGGTGCCGCCGTCCGCGGCGACGTCGTCGGGCACGCTCGGGGGCGTGCCGCCGTCGGGCGCTGCACTCATGCTGCGAAGGTAGCCGCCCTGGCCGCGGACGGCGCGTCAGGCGCCGCCCGCGGCCAGGGAGATTCCTCCGGCCGTCGCGTCGTCAGGCCGTGTCGGGCGCGGCCGCCCGGAGCTTCTCCAGCAGCGGCCCCGCGGCCGTGCCGAGGAACTCCTCCTGCTTCGTGTCCCCGATCTGGTGCAGCGCCAGGTCGGTGTACCCGGCCTCCCAGAAGGCCGACGCCGCCTCGACGATCGCGTCGAGGTCCGGCCCGCAGGGGATCGACTCCGCGACGTCCTCCGGCCGCACGAACGCGCTGGCGTGGTCGAACGCCTCCGTGGTGGGCAGGTTGGCGTTCACGGGCCAGCCCAGGCCGAACCAGCGGAACTGCTCGTGGGCCCTCTGCACGGCCGCATCGGGGTCCGGGTCCCAGGAGATCGGCATCTGCGCGACCTTCCGCGAGGCCGGCAGGTCCGCGTCCGCGCGCGCGGAGTCCCACTGCTGCAGCAGGCCCTGCTTCGGCTCGGTGGAGATCAGGTGGTCCGCGAGGGTGGCGAAGGTCCCCACCGACTGCTCGCCGGAGATGGCGACACCGATCTCCACGGGGTCGTCCGGCAGGTCCCACAGCCGCGCCGAGTCCACCTGGAAGTGGTCGCCGCGGAAGCTGAGCAGGTTGCCCTCGAACAGCGCCGCGATGATCTGGACCGCCTCGGAGAGCATCTCGTGGCGTTCGTCGACGGCCGGCCAGCCGGCGCCCACGACGTGCTCGTTGAGGTTCTCGCCGGCGCCGAGCCCGAGGGTGAAACGCCCCTCGGACAGCAGGCCCACGGTGGCGGCCTTCTGGGCGACGACGGCGGGGTGGTAGCGCAGCGTCGGGCACGTCACGTACGACATGAGCCCGACCCGCTGCGTCGCCTGGGAGACGGCCCCCAGCACGCTCCACGCGTACGGCGAGTGGCCCTGGGTGTCGAGCCAGGGGAAGTAGTGGTCGCTCATCACCTCGAACTCGAAGCCGGCGTCCTCAGCCCGGACCGCGTAGTCGACGAGGCTCCGCGGACCGGACTGCTCGGTCATCAGGGTGTATCCGAATCTGGTCACCCGACCACCGTGCGGCGGATGTGCGGTGCCCGCACGCGGGGCCCCTCGCGGTGGTGCCGCACGACCCCGTGGACGTCAGGACCGGCGCCGCTGCCCGGTGCGCTCCTTCTGGTGCGCCGCCATGAGGGCGGGCGCCGTCCACACGTCGGGCGCCGGTCGCTTGCGTGCCCCGGGCTTCTCCTGCGCCAGGTGGGTGCAGGCGTCCTCCAGGTCGCGCAGCAGCATGTCGACCATCTGCCGGCTCAGGTCGATCCGCACCACGATGCGCAGCAGGTGCACGTCCTCGGCGTCGGGCGGGAGGCTGTACGCCGGGACGATCCACCCGTGCTCCCGCAGCCGCGCGGACAGGTGGTAGACGTCGAACCCGGGGTCGTCCCGGAGCCGGAACGTCACCACCGGCTCGCTCAGCCCCGGGTTGAGGATCTCGAACCAGGGCCCCGCGGCCAGCTCGTCGTTGAGGTGCCGTGCGTTGGCGAGCATCGTCGCCACGATCTCCTGGTACCCGGAGCGCCCGAGCCGCAGGAAGTTGTACAGCTGCGCCTGGATCATCGCCGATCCTCGCGAGAAGTTGAACGTGAACGTGGGCTGCGCGCCGCCGAGGTAGTTCACGCTGAACACGAGGTCCTGGGGAAGCTTGGTCCGGTCGCGGAACACCAGCCAGCCCACGCCCGGGTAGACCAGTCCGTACTTGTGCCCCGAAGCGTTGATCGACGCCACCTGCTCGAGCCGGAAGTCGAACTTCAGGTCGGGCTCAGCGAACGGCGCGACGAACGCGCCGCTGGCGCCGTCGACGTGGATCGGGACGTCCCACCCCTGCTGCTCCTTGATCTGCACCAGCCGGTCGTTGATCTCCTCGATCGGGTCCGACTCGCCGATGTGGGTGGTGCCGAGGACGACCCCGACGGCGATCGTGTTCTCGTCGACCTGCTCGGCCACCTCGTCGGCGCTGATGACGTACCGGTCCGGCTTCATCGGGATCTTGCGCATCTCGACGTCGAAGTAGTTGGCGAACTTGTCCCACACCACGTGGGTCTCGGCCCCGTAGACCACGTTCGGCCGGTCCGTCGGCAGACCCTCGGCACGACGACGGTCGCGCCAGCTGCGCTTGTGCGCCAGCAGCCCCAGCATGATCGCCTCAGAGGAGCCGATGGTGCCGACGCCCACGACCTCGGCCGGGTCCGGCGCGTTGAACAGGTCGCCGAGCATGTGCACGCAGGCCTCCTCCATCAGCGACGACGCCGGGTACTCCTCGTGGTCGATGTGGTTCTTGCGCAGGGAGCCCAGGATGAGGCGCTCCGCCTCGGGTTCCATCCACGTCGTCACGAACGAGGCCAGGTTCAGCGTCTCGCGGCCGTCGAGCATCAGGCCGGTGTGCAGCAGCTCGTAGGCCGTCCCTGCCGCCATGCCCGACGCCGGGAACTCGAACGGGTCGAGATGCTCGCGGAACGCTGCCGTGCCGTGGATCGGGCCGTGGGGGTCGTCGCTCATCGGAGTCTCCTCGGTTCGGTCAGCTGTCGGTCTCGGTACCGCAGGGCAGTGCCGCCAGGTCGGGGGCCGTGGCTTCCATGGAGTCCGTCGTCTGCTCGATCAAGGTGGGGGACAGCCGTCCCGCTCCGGGGCTGAACGGCGTGCTCAGCGCGATGACGATCAGCAGCATCACCAGCGTGAACACCGCCGAGACCGCGACCAGTACCGCCTGCGGGACCGAGCGCGCCGGGAGGGTCACGATGAACAGCAGCACGAGGATGAGCGCTCCGCCGAAGATGAGCAGCACCCACAGCAACGGAGGCGTCTGGATCTCGGCCGCGACGAGACGGGTCTCGCGGGCGGTGGAGATGTTGCCGAGCTGGGCCAGGAGGTTCGTCGCTGTCGCCGGCTGGAACGTCCCGCCGGTGGGTTCGGTCGACTCGCCCAGCGTCACGAACAGGTCGCTGTAGGCGGCGTCCACCACGGGCGACGAACCGCCGTCCTGCAGCGCGGGCCAGTCGTACTCGGGGACGGCCCGCGCGTAGCAGATCAAGGAGTGCTGGATGGCGGCCTGGCTGTCCGGGAACAACTGAGCCTCGTCGAAGGCGGTCCCGATGGACGTCGCCTCGTCCCCGATCGCGTTGCGAGCGGCGGAGAACTCACCGAAGAGGAAGACGATCGAGAAACCGAGGACGATGCCGTAGGCCGTCGCCACGTACGAGAGCGTCGCGGTCCACGGGCCGGTGTCGAACGCGACCCCACGCACCAGGCGCCGGGTCAGGAGGCTCAGCCCGAACGCGACGGCCGCCGTCGCAAGCAGGATCGCCGCCGTCGACCAGACCGTCATGATCCGCCGCCCGACGTCGCGGGGCGCAGCACGACGGCGTCGACCTCGACGTGACCGCTGCTCTGAGCGGGGCGCTGCTCCTGGATCGACATCGACGGCCTCCGTGCAGCGGCAACCCTGGACGCACCGCGCGCCACGGGCGCGACGACGCACGTGCCACGCTACGCGCCCGCACGGCGCGTGGCGCGAGGGGCGATGGTCTTCACCCGCTGCTGCACGTGCCGGGCGGGTGCCTCGTTCCTCGGCCCCCACCCTCTACTGCACGACGTCCAGGTCCTCGGCGTCGACGATGCGGTAGGCGTACCCCTGCTCCGCCAGGAACCGCTGGCGGTGCGCCGCGAAGTCCTGGTCCACGGTGTCGCGGGCGACGACGGCGTAGAAGTGTGCCGTGCGGCCGTCCTGCTTCGGCCGCATCACCCGTCCGAGCCGCTGCGCCTCCTCCTGACGGGACCCGAACGACCCCGAGACCTGGATCGCCACGGACGCCTCGGGCAGGTCGATGGAGAAGTTGGCGACCTTGGAGACCACCAGCCGGGAGATCTCGCCCGACCGGAACGCGCCGAACAGCTTCTGGCGCTCGCGGACCGTCGTCGCACCGGTGATCAGGGGTGCGTCGAGGTGCGCGGCGAGCTCCTCGAGCTGGTCGATGTACTGCCCGATGACGAGCACCTGGTCGTCCGGGTGCTGCGCGACGAGCTGCTCGACCACGCGGTTCTTGCCCGGGGCGCAGGCCGCGAGCCGGTACTTGTCCTCCGGCTCGGCGGTCGCGTAGACCATCCGTTCGTGCTGGGGCAGGGTGAGGCGGACCTCGACGCAGTCGGCCGGCGCGATGTAGCCCTGCGCCTCGATGTCCTTCCACGGGGCGTCGTACCGCTTGGGCCCGATGAGGGAGAACACCTCGTCCTCGCGGCCGTCCTCGCGCACGAGCGTGGCGGTGAGGCCCAGCCGGCGGCGGGCCTGCAGCTCGGCCGTCATGCGGAAGATCGGTGCGGGCAGCAGGTGCACCTCGTCGTACACGACGAGGCCCCAGTCACGGGCGTCGAGCAGCTCGAGGTGGGTGTACACGCCCTTCCGCTTGGTGGTGAGCACCTGGTAGGTCGCGATGGTGACGGGGCGGATCTCCTTGCGGGAGCCCGAGTACTCGCCGATCTCGTCCTCGGTGAGCGAGGTACGGCGGATCAGCTCGTCGCGCCACTGCCGTGCGCTGACGGTGTTGGTCACGAGGATCAGCGTGGTGGTCCCGGACTTCGCCATGGCGCCCGCGCCGACGATGGTCTTGCCGGCGCCGCACGGCAGCACCACGACGCCGGAGCCGCCGTGCCAGAACCCGTCGACGGCCTGCGCCTGGTACGGCCGCGGCTCCCACGCGGCGGCGTCCTCGCCCGGGTAGACGGGCTTGGTCGTGGGGGACAGCGTGATGGCGTGCTTCTCGCCGTCGACGTACCCGGCGAGGTCCTCGGCCGGCCAGCCGAGCTTGACCAGCGCCTGCTTGAGGTTGCCGCGCTGGGAGGGGTGCACCGCCACGGTGGTGTCGTCGATGCGCTCGCCCACGAGCCCGGCGCTGCGCTTGGACTTGAGCACCTCGGCGAGCACGGCGGCGTCGGTGGACTCCAGCACGAGCCCGTGCACGGGGTGGGAGGCCAGGGTGAGGCGCCCGTAGCGGCCCATCGTCTCGGCGACGTCCACCAGCAGCGCGTGGGGCACGGGGTAGCGCGAGTACGCCATGAGGGTGTCGACGACCTGCTCGGCGTCGTGCCCGGCGGCGCGCGCGTTCCACAGGCCGAGGTTGGTCAGCCGGTAGGTGTGCACGTGCTCCGGGGCGCGCTCCAGCTCGGCGAACGGCGCGATGGCGCGGCGTGCGTCGCCGGACTGCGGGTGGTCGACCTCCAGCAGGATCGACTTGTCGCTCTGGACGATGAGGGGGCCGTCGGGCATGCGGGTCCTTCCGGTAAGAGTGTCCAGGGTGGCAACGCCGCGGCGCCCGCGCCTGTTCCGCGGGCGGGCGCCGGGTCAGTCGAGCGGCTCCACGGAGGCGATGCGGTGCACGGCGACGGTGAGCTCGGCCTCGCGGACCGGGTCCAGCGCGCGCAGGCGCCCACCCTCGAGCCGCATCGGCTTGAGCTCGCGCCGCACGAGGGTGCCGGAGCCGCCCACCATCTCGACCAGGACGGTGCGTCCGTCGCGCAGCGCGTCGTGCAGCAGTGCCAGGGCGTCACCCGGCTCGCTGGTGCCGTGCCCGACGGCGGCACCCGCCAGGGGCGGCCCGTCGCGGTCCGCAGCGCTCGCCCGGTCGGCGGCGCTCGCCCGGTCCGGGGTGCCGCCGTCGGGCACGGTGCCCGGCTCTGCGGCCCCGAGGGGTGCGCCGGTGCCCGTGCCCGACCCGTCGCTGCCGGGCGTGGCCCGGCGCAGGTGGGCGATGACGGCGGCGCGGGCGTCCGCGGAGGTGTCGCGGACAGGTGTGGCGGGTCGGCGCGACCAGGCGGCGCGGTCGAGCCGCACGGTGCGACGGACGTGGCCGAGCGGCCGACCGTCGGGGCCCTCCAGACCCGAGAGGAGGCCGTGCCGGCGCAGGGTGTCGTGCAGCTCGGCCGCGGGGACGGAGGAGGCCAGCACGGTCGGCGCGAGCGGTAGCAGGCCGAGTCCGGCGAGCCGCGGGTCCTCGGCCAGCCCGGCCAGGGCCGTCGGGTCGGCGGCGCGCACGTAGGACGTGGCCGACCCGACCCGTACCGCCTCGTGCCGGCGGGCGGTGTCCTTGACCAGGTACTCCAGGGGCTGGGGGACCGGCACGGGGGAGCGGCCGGCGAGCTCGGCGAGCAGCTCCTCGCCGGTGCGGCCGTGGTCGAGGGCGCGCGTGACCGAGCCGGTGGAGAAGCGGACGGTGGTGGCGGCGCCGCGCGACTCGATGTCGGCCGACTGGTCCAGCAGGCGCGACAGCCCCGGGGAGGGCCGGCCGGGCACGATGCCGGTGAGGTCGCCCTGGAGGAGCACCTCGTCCACCTCGGCGGGGAGCACCTGCCGCAGCGCGGCCGCGATCGTCGCCCGGGTACCGTCGCCCGCGGCGACCAGGTGCCCCGGGGAGGACAGCGCGCCCGCACCGGTCACCCCGAGCAGGGCCGCCTCGCGCAGCAGCCCGACCAGCGCGGCCTCCGACGGCACGGCCCGCGGGGAGCGCCACCGCAGGACCGTCATCACCTCGTCCGGCCCGAGCGCCGTGCCCGGCTGGGCCGCCAGCACGTCGAGCACCGCCGCGCGCAGCCTGACCACCCACGGCCGGTGCAGGTCGGGTGACAGCGGCGCGCGCAGCGTCCCCTTCTCGTCGCGCGAGCCCACCTGCCACGGGGTGCGACGCGACGACGTCCAGGCCGCCACGAGCTCCGCCCACCGGTCGGCGTCGTCGGCCTCCTCCCAGACGTCCGCGCGGACGGTCGGCACGTACGACGCCGGCGCCTCGCCGTCGTCGGCGACGAGCCCGGCGCTCGCGGCGAGCTCCACGACGAACGCCGCCGTGGGCTCGTCGGTGTCGAGCAGCAGGGCGGTGCGGCGGACGTCGCGCACGCCGAGGCCGCCGGCGCGCAGCACCGACGGCGGGGCGTCGTCCCAGGAGGTGATGAGCCGGGCCACCTGGCGCACGATCTCCAGCGCGGCCGTCGCCGCCTCGGCGTCGGCGCCCGCGGTCGGCACGGTGCGGCCCTCGGGGCGGGGCGGGTCCAGGTCGGGCGTGCGGTGCGTGCGTCCCGCGCGCAGGGAGAGGCCGACGTCGCGTGGGAGCAGCACGTGCCGGGCGTCGGAGCGGATCAGCAGCCCGGCCTCGACGAGAGCGTCGACGGCGCGACGCGGCCCGGTGCCGGGTGCCGGCACGACGCCCACGGGCGGGCCCCACGCCAGCGCGTCCAGGATGGGCTGCGCACCGGGCGGGAGCTCTGCCGGTGGGGGCGGATCGCCCTCGCGCACGGGCCCGAGGCCCGCGGGGTACGGGCCGAGCACGTCCTCCAGGCCGGGCGTGGGGCGCACCCCGTCCGCGTCGTCCCACACCAGCGCGGCCCTGCGGGCGTCGTCCAGCACGTGCCCGACGGCGGCGCCCGCCTCGGGCGCGCCGATCGCGGCCGCGACCTGCTCGGGCCGGGCCGGGGTGCCGCCGTCGGACAGCGCGAGCAGCGACTCGAGGACCTGCAGCGTGCCCGCGTCGAGATGGCTCAGGGCGCGGTCGAGGCTGGTCCGGCTCGCGGCGCGCGCGGCGAGCGAGCGGAGGGTGGAAGGGGCGGGGGTGCCGAGGTCTGGCCGGGCGGCGAGCAGCTCGAGCAGCTCGTCGTCCGAGCGGTTGCGCACCCATTCGGTGAAGCTGCCGGCCATCTGCACGATGCTACGCCGGGTCCCTGGGCGCGCCGCGACCGGAACGGGCCGAGCGAGCGGTCAGACCTCCGCGGTCCCGCGGCAGACCTCCTCCCACGGTGTCGGGGCGATCCCGAAACGTTCCTGCGCCGCCCGGGAGTCCAGCACGTAGGGCGCCTCCCACTGGTAGCTGAGCTGGCGCAGCTCGCGCAGCATCGGCGAGACGGCCGCGGCGGCGGCCCACGCGGGGCCGCGCAGCGAGGAGACGGGCACCGGGGGCCGTCCGACGGTGGCGAGGACGTCGGTCAGCGCCTGGCGCTGGGTGACGGGCGGGTTGCTGGGCACGTGCCAGGTGCGGCCGTGGGCCTCGGGGTCCTCGGCGGCGGCGACCAGGGTGCGGGCGACGTCGCGGACGTCGGTGAAGGTGTGCGGCAGGTCGGTGCGGCCCATCATGTAGGCCCGCCGGCCGCGCAGGGCAGCCGGGACCACGCGGGAGACGTGGCCGTTCTGCCCGACGCCGGGGCCCATGTAGTCGGAGCCGCGCACCTCGACGGCGCGGAGCCGGCCGGCCTCGTGGGCGGCGCGGGCGTCGGCCCACATCCGGGCGCGCAGCCGGCCCTTGTGGTCGGTCGCGGCGTCGGGGAGGTCCTCGGTCAGGGGGCCGTCGACGGGGCCGTACGGGTACAGGTTGCCGGTGATGGCGTAGACGGCACCGGTGCGCTCGGCGGCCGCCAGGAGCGACGCGGCCAGCGGCGGCCACACGGCGTCCCACTGCGTGTAGTCGGTGGGGTTGGCGCAGTTGTAGAGGACGGCGGTGTGCTCGGCCGCGCGGCCGAGGGCGTCGGGGTCGGCGGCGTCGAGCGTGAGGTGCTCCACGCCGTCGATCCCGGTGCTGCGTCCCGAGCGGGTCGCGACCGTGACGTGCGAGCCACGGGCGGCGAGCAGGGCGGCGACCTGCCGACCCACGGGGCCGGCGCCGACGACGAGATGACGATCCATGATCAGTGCTCCTTGTAGTGAACAGTGCTCTCGTTTCGAGTATGCGCCGCCCTCGAGCGCAAAGCAAGAGCACTGCTCACAGTAGAGAGCGGCGATCCGTGCGAGGATGCGAGACGTGACCAGCCCACCCGCCAGCACGCCGCGCACGGCCCGAGCGCTCGCCCGCGAGGCCATCACCCACGAGATCCTCGCGGCCGCCCGTGCCCGTCTCGCGGAGGACGGCCCGGCGGCCCTCTCGCTGCGCGCCGTCGCCCGGGACGTCGGCATGGTGTCCTCGGCCGTCTACCGCTACGTCGAGAACCGCGACGCCCTGCTCACCGCGCTCATCGTCGAGTGCTACGACGAGCTCGGCGCCGCCGTCGAGGACGCCGAGGCGGCCGTCGCCGACCGCGCCGACGTCACCTCGCGCTGGCTGGCCGCGTGCCGCGCCGTGCGCACGTGGTCCGTGACGCATCCCGGCGAGTTCCGGCTGCTCTACGGCACCCCCGTGCCCGGGTACGCCGCCCCGCCGGACACGATCGACCCGGCGACCCGCCTCGTCCTGGTCCTGGTCGCCGTGGTGGCCGACGCGCACGACGACGGCGCCGTCCCCCCGCTGAGCCCGACGGCGCAGGGCGACCTCACCGAGCTCGTGGCCGGCGCTCGCGACTTCGTGGCCGCGCGCGGCCTGATCGAGGACGCGCCGCCCGAGCTGGTGGTGCGCACCCTCATGGCCTGGACCACCGTGCTGGGCACCGTGTCGTTCGAGATGTTCGGTCACCTGGCCAACACGGTGAGCGATCCGGAGGCGTGGTTCGACGTCGTCGCCCTGCGGCTGGCCGCGGACCTCGGCATCGGCCTGTAGCCGCCGTCATCACCCGGGTGAAATTGCGCTTGACCGGGGAAAACGCTGCCCCGCGGCAGGGGGTGAAACACGGGGTGAAAGGCCCCCGAAAAGGCACCACAACGGGATTCCGCACTCCTAGAGTCATGACAGAACAAGTCATCTCGAGGAGCAACCACCGTGTCGATCACCGACGTCCAGCAGCGAACGCGCAGAGCGCTCGCCGGTGTGCGTGCTGCCCGGCTCCGGGAGGTGCGGGCGGCGTTCCGCGCCGGGAGCTGGCAGTCGGCGTACCGGCGTCGGCTGATGCTGACCGACGCCGTGCTGGTGGCGGTGGCGACATTCCTCGCGGTCCTGGCCAACAACCTCGACGGCGCCTGGCCGCCGGCGCAGTCCTTCCGGGGCGACCAGATCGTCTTCATCCTGGTCGTCACCGCGGTGTGGCCGGTGTCGATCGCGCTGAGCCGCGGGTACGACGTGCGGCTCTTCGCGTCGGGCCCGCAGGAGTTCGAGCGGATCTTCAACGCCACGCTCCGCTTCTTCGCCGTCCTGGCGCTCGGCGGGTTCCTCCTGTCCTGGCCGGGGCTGCGCACCTACCTGCTCGTGGCCTTCCCGCTGGGTCTGGTCTTCCTGCTGCTGGGCCGCTGGCAGTGGCGTGGCTGGCTGCTTCGCCGTCGCGCCCGGGGGGAGTCGACGACGTCGGTCCTCGCCGTCGGGCTGCGCGACCAGACCGAGCGACTCATCCGTGAGCTCAACGAGCGCCCGTCGGGGTACCGGGTGGTGGGAGTGTGCACCCCGCCCAGCGAGGCACGCCCGGGCGAGGAGGTGCTCGGGGTGCCGGTGCTGGCCGATCTCGAGGGGTCGGCGACGATCGCGGCGCAGGTGGGCGCCGACTGCGTGGCCGTGGCCGGCTCGGACCGCATGACCGCCGAGGCGGTGCGTCGCCTGGGCTGGGAGCTCGAACCGGTGGGCGTGGACCTCATGCTCATGGCGGAGCTGGCCGACGTCGCCGGCCCGCGGATCACCGTGACCCCTGAGCAGTCCGTCTCCCTGCTGCACGTGGACGCCCCGCGGTTCCAGGGGCCCAAGTACGTGGCCAAGACGATCATGGACTGGATCGGTGCGGCCCTCATCACGCTGCTGGTGCTGCCCGTGCTGGTGGCCGTCGCCGTCGCCGTGGCAACGACCAGCCGTGGACCGGTCTTCTACAGCCAGGACCGCGTGGGCCGCGGCGGCCAGACGTTCCGGATGCTGAAGTTCCGCACCATGCGCGTCGGCGCGGACCGCGAGGACGAGGTTCTGGCGTCGGAGCACGACGGCGCGGGCGTGCTCTTCAAGCGCAAGGACGACCCGCGCATCACCCCCGCCGGGCGCATGCTGCGCCGCTACTCCCTGGACGAGCTGCCGCAGCTCTTCAACGTGCTGGTCGGCCAGATGTCGCTCGTGGGGCCGCGCCCGCCGCTGCCGCAGGAGGTCTCCCGCTACGAGGCGCGCATGCGCCGTCGGCTGCTGGTCAAGCCCGGCATCACCGGCCTGTGGCAGGTGGGCGGGCGCTCCGACCTCCCGTGGGAGGAGACCGTGCGCCTGGACGTCTACTACGCGGAGAACTGGACCCCGTTCGGCGACCTGCTGATCCTGGCCCGGACGGCCAAGGTCGTGCTGGGTGCGAAGGGCGCCTACTGAGGTTCTCGAGAGGTCCTGCGACGGACCGTCGCTCAACTTCCCGGTACCCTGGGACACTGCTTCGGCCGTCTGGCCGGGCAGCTGTGAAGAACGACGAGCACGAAGAGGTCCAGGTGCCTACCGGCAAGGTCAAGTGGTACGACGCAGAGCGTGGATTCGGCTTCATCGCCAACGACGACGGCGGTGAGGTGTTCCTGCACGCCTCCGCGCTGCCCGACGACGCGCAGAGCCCCAAGCCCGGCACGCGGGTGGACTTCGGCGTGGCGGACGGGCGACGTGGCCCCTCCGCCCTGTCCGTGACGCTGCTGGACCCGCAGCCGTCGGTGGTCAAGGCCAAGCGTCGGCCGCCGTCGGAGCTGGCGGGCATCGTGGAGGACCTCATCCGGGTGCTCGACCGCACGGGCGACCAGCTCAAGCGCGGCAAGTACCCGGAGGGCGAGGCCGGCAAGCGGGTCGCCACGATGCTCCGTGCCGTCGCCGACAACCTCGATTCCTGAGAGCGAGACGATCATGGCAACCGCCGACGCGCCCGTGCGGGCTCGCCGCGTGAGCTCGCGGGCCAAGAACGACGCCGTCCTGCTGGGCGCCGTCGAGCTGGCGCGCGCCGCGGCGCTGGACGTCGCCTCCTCACCGGACGACGTCGGTGAGCACCTCGGCACGTCTGCCGAGGGCGAGCGGCTCATGTCGCACCGCTTCGCGGCGGGCATGAAGGGCTACCGCGGCTGGCACTGGACGGTGACGCTGGCCCGCGTGCCGCGCGGCCGCGTCGCCACGGTGTGCGAGGTGGAGCTGCTGCCGGGTGACGAGGCGATCCTCGCCCCGGAGTGGGTGCCGTGGTCGGAGCGGCTGCGGCCGGGGGACGTGCGGCCGGGGGACACCCTCCCCTTCCGTGCGGACGACCCCCGCCTGGAGCCGGGCTGGACGCCGACGGGTGACGAGGAGCTCGACGAGGTCGCGATCGACGAGCTCGCCCTGGCACGCCAGCGGGTGCTCTCCCCGCAGGGCCGGGACGAGGCGGCGGAGCGCTGGTACCGCGGCTCGCGCGGCCCGACGGCGCCGGGTGCGGTCGCGTCGGCGAAGGAGTGCACCTCCTGCGGGTTCCTCGTGCCGTTGCAGGGTGCGCTGGGTCAGCTGTTCGGGGTGTGCGCCAACGAGTGGTCGCCGGACGACGGCAAGGTGGTCTCGCTGGACCACGGCTGCGGTGCGCACTCGGAGACGGACGTGAGCCGCCGCGGCAGCGACTGGCCGGCACCGGCGCCGTTGATCGACGAGTCGTCGATCGAGCGCGTCGAGGTCCCGGGGACCGCGTCCTCGCCGGGCGAGCCGTCGTCGGACCAGGGGCCGCAGGACGTGACGGAAGGTACCGGGATCGCGTGACGGAAGACGTCTTCGGGACCGCCGCGCTGCGGCACGCGGTCGCGGAGGCGTGGCTCGGGTCCGCCACCCGCTTCCGTGAGGACGCGAACTCGGAGGAGGACCACGCCCGCGGCCACTACCGCGACCGTGTCGTCGTCGAGCTGGTGCAGAACGCGGCCGACGCCGCGGCTCGCGCGGGTGCGCGGGGCCACGCCCTCGTCCGCCTCGACCTCGCCGAGCCCCGCCTCGTGGTGGCCAACACCGGTGCTGTGCTGGATGCCGACGGCGTGGCGTCGCTCGCCTCGCTGCGCGCCTCGGCGAAGTCCGATCCGGGCCAGGTGGGCCGCTTCGGTGTGGGGTTCGCCGCGGTGCGCTCGGTGTCGGACGACGTCACGGTGCGCTCGCGCTCGGGCGGGGTGCGCTTCTCGGCGGCGGCGACGTCCGAGGTCCTCGCGAAGCTGACCGCGGAGGATCGTCCGGGTGCGGAGCGGCTCGCGGCGGACGTCGCGGACCGTGGGCACGACCTGCCGGTGCTGCGCCTGCCGGTGGAGGCGCCCGCGCTGCCCGCCGACGCCGAGCACGACACGGTGGTCGAGGTGGCGCTGCGCGACGACGCCGCGGTGGCGTCGGTGCGCGCCCAGCTCGCGGACGTGGACGACGTCCTGCTGCTCGCGTTCCCCGCCCTCGACGCCCTCACCGTGAGCGTTGTGGGCGCGAATTCTGTTGACGCAGACCAGGACACACGGCACATTTCGGGCCAGAATTCGCGCCCACAACGGACGGCGACGGGGCGGTTCGAGGAGGCCGAGGTCGCCGACCTGCCGCGCGAGCACCGGCGCCTCGACTGGTCGCTCACCTGGGCGCTCCTGCCCGACGGCGGCACACCGGACGCGCCGCGACGTCGCGTGCTGCACGCACCCACCCCCACGGACGTCGGTCTGGACCTCCCGGCGGTGCTGCTGGCCACGTTCCCCGTGGACGCCGGGCGGCGCCACGTGCTGCCCTGCGCGGCGACGGAACGGCTCGCCGCGGCGGCCGGCCGGGAGTACGCGGCCCTGCTGGGCGACCTGGCCGGCGGCCGGGACGGCGCCGGGGGCGACGACGCGGACGGCGCGGCCGGCGTGCTCGGCCTCGTGCCGACGGGCCTGCCGGCGTCCGAGCTCGACGCGGCGATCCGCTCGGCGGCGGTCGACGCGCTGCGCACCACGCCCCTCCTGGACGGCGGCGTCGCGCCGGTCGACGCCCTGGTGATCACCGGCGCGCCCGGCGAGGACCCCGAGCTCGTCGCGGCCCTGGCCCCCGTGCTGCCGGGCATCGTCGCGGTGCCCACGGGGCACCAGGCGGTGGTGCGGTCGCTGGGTGCCACGGTCGCCTCGCTCGCCGACCTCGTCGACGACCTGCCCGCCGGTCTACCGCCCGCCCGGTGGCACGCCCTGCTCACCGCGCTCGAGCCGCACGCCGCGGAGCCGGGGGTGCTCGAGGCCCTCGCCGGGACGCGCATCCCGCTGGCCGACGGCCGCGTCGCCGGCGTCCGGGGCGCCGTCGTCCTGCCCGAGTCCGCGGACGACGGCGACGAGGCCTCCCTCGCGGCGACGGCACGGGCCCTCGGTCTGCGTGTGGTGCACCCGGACGCCGCGCACCCGCTGCTGCTGCGGGCCGGCGCCGTGGCGACCGACCCCCGCCGGCTGCTGCACGACCCGGAGGTGCGGGACGTCTCCCTGGCCGCGGCCGAGGCCGTGCTCGAGGGCGGCACCGACGACGGTGCGCTGGAGCTGGTGAGCCACGCGCTCGCGCTCGTGCGGCTGGCCGGTGGCACCGACGTGCCGTTCTGGACCGGCGAGCTGCCCGTGCCGACGGCCGACGGCGAGACGATGGCCCTGCGCGAGACCGTGCTGCCAGGCACGTGGGCGGCCGAGCTGTTCACGGGCCTGGCGCCCATCGCGCCCGAGTTCGTGGCCCGGTACAGCGCGCCGGTGCTGGCTGCGGCCGGCGCGCGGACCGAGCCTGCCGTCTACACCGTGCAGGACGTCGTCACCCCGGAGACCGACGGTTCCGACGGCTCGGGGCTCGAGGGCCCGGACGCCGGGAGCGACGCCGACCAGGACCCCGACGACCCCTCCGGCTGGCTCGCCGGCTGGTCGGACTATCTGCGGATGCTGGCCGGCCGGTGCGGTGCCGGCGTCGCCGTGGGTGACCTCGTGGCCGTCGCCGACCTCGACGCCGTCGGTGACGAGGCCTGGCCGAGCGTCCTGTCCCGACTCTCCTCCGACCCTGACGCCCGCCACGCCCTGCTGGCACCGGTGCGCACCGGCCGCGCCTCCGCGCCGTCGTACACCGCGTGGTGGCTGCGCGAACGCTTCGGGGCGCCCTTCGCGCTGCACGACGGCGTCCCCCTCCTGCCGCCCGCGCCTCGCGACCTGGCCGGGCTCGACGTCGCGACGCGGCGTGCGCTCGGCGGCGTGGAGGCGCTGACGGACCTCGACGCCGCCGACTGGCCCGCCGCGCTCGACCGGCTGCCCGCCGTGGGGGCGAGCCTGCCGCTGCGCGACGCCCTCGTGGTGTGGCGCGGCCTGGCACGGCTCTCGGCACGGCTCGACCCGTCCGACCGGTCGTCCGCGCTGGACCCGCTGCCCGACCGGCTGCCCGCGCTCGACGGGAGCGACGTCGTCGTGCAGCGGGCCGACGACGTCGAGGTGGCCGGGACCGCGCGCTGGGCCGCGCTCGGGGCGGTCCTGCCCGCGCCGGCCGCCGACGCCGAGGCGCTGGCCGACCTGCTCGACCTGCCGCTGGCGGGGGAGGACGGGCTGCCCGCCCCGGACATGCCCGGCACCGAGCGGGAGCTGGACCCGCGCCTGGCCGTCCTCGACCACCGGATGCCGACGTCCTGGTTCGAGCACGAGCGGCTCTCCGTGGCCGGCCGGCCCGTGCCGTGGTGGGTCGACGCGACCGGGCGGGTGCACGCGACGTCGGCGGCGGGGCTCGCCGCGGGCATCGCGGACGTGCTCGGACGCCCGGACCGCACGGTGCTGCTGGGCGCGGTGCTCGCGGACCCGGAGCGTGCGGTGGCGCTCTGGGTGACGACCGCCTGGGGGTAGCCGGGGGCAAATCTGCTCGCCGCGATCCCGGTTTGCGGACTTCGTACGATCCGAAACGTTTCGTGCGACGGCCAGATCCCGCGCGCACCTCGGTTCAGATGGCGCGACGGGTGACCGAGGACACACTGGAGGAGCCGAGGGGTTTCGCGAGCCTCGTCGGCCCGTCCGGACGGAGCATCCGCCCGAACCCGGCCCGTCCTGAGCGGGCCCCGCTGCGGGTCCTGGGACCCGCGACACGCCTCACGAAGCAGGAGCCTCCCATGCACTCTTCCCTTCGACGCGCCCTCGCGGCCGTGGCCGCCGCCACGCTCACGGTGACAGGCCTGGCGGTGACGGCGCTGCCGGCGTCCGCCGACGACCCGGTCACGTCCACCGAGACCTTTGCCTCCGGCACCATCACCGCGGACTTCTCGGACACTGTCGCCCAGGCCGGCGAGTCCTTCACCGTGACCGTCACCTTCGACAACACGGGGTGGGCCGACGAGAACGCCCGGTACAGCTTCGACGGCCGCGACACGGAAGGCGTCCCGCTGTTCCTCTACGAGCAGTGCACCTCGACGTCAGAACTTGCGGTCTCCTGCGGGACCGGCTCGGCGGGCGACCTCTACGTGTACTTCGCCGAGCCGATCCCTGCCGGGACGCAGGCCCAGATCGTCTTCGACGTGCAAGTCGCCGCTGACGCTGAGCCGCTCACGGAACGGGTCTTCCAGAGTGGCAGCTTCGGGTCCGAGTCACGCAAGTCGTTCGACCCGCCCGTGGACTTCACCGTGGAGGAGGTGCCGGAGGCCGACCTCGGCGTCACGCTGTCGGCGACGGCCGGCCCGATCCTGACCTCGCAGATCACGTACGACGTGGCGGTAGCGAACCAAGGGCCGGGAGATGCGGACTCGTCGACGATCGAGGTCGAGCTGCCGTCCCGCGTGTACGGGGTGTCCGGCCTGCCGGGTGAGTGCTCCTACTCGTCTGCCACCGACGTGGTCACGTGCGACACGGGGGCCATCGGCAACGGAGCCGTGGAGAACCTGTCGTTCCGGGCGAACCTCGGGCTGCTGTCCATCGGGTCGCTGCCCGCCACGGCGACTCGCACGGCGTCGTCCCCAGCTGACCCGAACGCAGGGAACGACTCCTCGTCGGTCACCTGCACCGTCGTGACGAGCCTCCTCGTGAACTGCCCGGCCACGGAGTTCTGAGCCGACCGGCCGGAGGCCGGCAGGTCCGTCGCGAGAGGAGGACCTGCCGGCCTCCGCCGTCGGCTGGGCAGGGGTCGCCGCCTTCTGCGTGCGTCAGTCCGCTGGGTCGTCGCGGTGCCGGCGTGCCCACAGCAGCCCGATACCGCCGAGGGCGATGCCGGCGAGGCAGACCGCCACGGCACCACCCGTCGGCTGGCCGGCCAGGGCGAGGATGCTCAGGACGACGAGCGCGACCGACCAGACGATGATCCCCAGCAGGATGACGCGCCGCAGGTCGACGCGCTCCGGCGGCGGCGTGGGGCGTCGGCGCTCCGGGTGGAGCAGCAGGGACATCACGGTGGGCACGGGTCGATCGTACGTCGGCGGGGTGCCCCGGGCCCGGCGGCCCGCGGCGTAGTATGAACGACTGGCTAACGCGGCGCTGCGCGACGGTTACGACGAGGGACGAGGCATGAAGCGAGTCATCACCTACGGCACCTACGACCTGCTGCACTACGGGCACATCGAGCTGCTCCGCCGTGCACGCGCTCTGGGTGACTACCTGATCGTCGCGCTGTCCACCGACGAGTTCAACGAGGGCAAGGGCAAG
This sequence comes from Isoptericola sp. S6320L, assembly GCF_023015685.1. Lineage (NCBI taxonomy): Bacteria > Bacillati > Actinomycetota > Actinomycetes > Micrococcales > Promicromonosporaceae > Isoptericola > Isoptericola sp. S6320L. The sequence continues at coordinate 46,699 of NZ_JALKAT010000005.1, read as the reverse complement.
AAGTCCTACTTCTCGTTCGAGGAGCGCCGCCGCATGCTCGAGGCGATCCGGCACGTGGACCTGGTGATCCCTGAGAACACGTGGGAGCAGAAGTCCGAGGACATCAAGCTGTACCACGTGGACACGTTCGTCATCGGTGACGACTGGACCGGGAAGTTCGACGAGCTCAAGGAGCACTGCGAGGTCGTGTACCTCGAGCGGACGCCGGAGATCTCGACCACACAGATCAAGGCTGGCCTGGCCTCGAAGGCCTGAGCCTGTTCACTCGACGCGGAGGACCTCCGTGTTGAGCCCTAGCTGCCGGTCTCGCCGGAGCCGGGGCTGCTCGGACAACCAGTGGTCGACCATGTCGCGCTCGTCGCGCCGCGACGTGTCGTCGACGACGACGACGGCGCCTTCCGCCAGGTGTCCGGCAAACGTTGGGACAGCGGGATAGCGGGCGAGAGGACCAGTGTTTCCGGGCGGTCCGTCGACCAGCAGCAGGCCGATCTCATCGAGGCCAGCGGTGTCGACGTCGTACCAGGAGAACTCGCCGCGCTCCGTCTGTGTTGGGACCAGCGGTGCATGTCGGAGGTCGACCACGTCTGCCACGCCGTGGGCCTCGAGCTGCGCCTGGGTGACTGCGAGGAACTCCTCCGAGTGCTCGAAGGTGACGAGGCGACCACCTGTCTCCTGCAACGCACGGGCGAGCCACACGGTGGAGGTGCCAGATCCGCACTCCACCACCAGTCCGGTGCGCTGCCGCGCAATGTGCTCGACCATCCACAGCAGTGCACTCGGTTCCATCGCCCAGCCGCCGACCGCAGGCAAGGCCGCACGCGGTGGAAAGCGGGCGAGAAATTCTTGGATGGCTTGGAAATCGGCGGGCATCTCCCGCGTCTGCCGGTTCACGATGGTGAGCACGCGCTGCATCTGGCGAACTCGCTTACTCACATCGCCCACGACTGCCGTCAGCTCGGCGACCTCGGCACGTAGCGCGGCGACGTCAGCCGACGGCACGTCATCCAGCGGTGTCGGTGAGGCGTCGGTCTCGTTCTGGTCAGTCATCGGACCTCCTTGTCTGGACGAACCTACACAAAGTGTGAAGGATCCTCTCCTGAGAACCTTCACAACTCTGGCAACATAGGTGCCCATGGCCAACCAGACCAGCGCGCCCGTCCAGGGGTCCAGCGCGATCGACCGGTTCTTCAAGATCACCGAGCGTGGCTCGACCGTCGGCAGGGAGGTCCGGGGCGGCCTCGTGACGTTCTTCGCGATGAGCTACATCATCGTGCTGAACCCGCTGATCATCGGCACCGTCCCGGACGGCACGGGAGCGTTCCTCGGCGGGGGAGACGCGCCGAACCTGGGGATGGTCGCGGCGGCGACGGCGCTGGTCGCCGGTGTGGTGACGATCGCGATGGGTGTGTTCGCCAACTTCCCCCTCGCCCTGGCGGCGGGTCTCGGCCTGAACGCCGTGGTGGCCTACTCGATCGCGAGCCTGCCGGACGTCACGTGGGCCGACGCGATGGGCCTGGTGGTCATCGAGGGCGTGATCATCCTGGTCCTGGTGCTGACCGGGTTCCGCGAGGCGGTGTTCAACGCGGTGCCGCTCGAGCTCAAGACGGCGATCAGCGTGGGCATCGGCCTGTTCATCGCGCTGATCGGGTTCGTCAACGCGGGCTTCGTGGTGCCGGGCGAGGGCACGCCGCTCGCGCTGGGATACCTCGGCACCTGGCCGATCCTCGTCTTCGTCGTCGGGCTCCTGCTGGTCATCATCCTGTTCGTCCGCAAGGTGCGCGGCGCGATGTTCATCGCCATCGCCACGGCGACGGTGCTCGCCGTCATCCTCGAGAACACGCTGAACATCGGGGCCAAGCAGCCGGACGGCTCCAACCCGAACGGCTTCAACCTCAACGCCCCCACCTACGACGGCGTGGCGACGGTCCCCGACTTCGGCCTCCTCGGGCAGTTCTCCCTGCTCGGCTCGTTCGAGTCGATCGCCTTCGTCACCGTGATCCTGCTGGTGTTCTCGCTGCTCATCGCCGACTTCTTCGACACGATGGGGACGATGGTCGCGGTCGGTTCGGAGGCGGGCCTGCTCGACGCCAAGGGCAATCCGCCCAGGACCCGCGCGATCCTGGTGGTCGACTCCCTGGCCGCCGTCGCCGGCGGCGTGGGCTCGGTGTCCTCCAACACGGCGTACGTCGAGTCGACGTCGGGCGTGGGCGACGGCGCCCGCACCGGCCTGGCCTCCGTGGTGACGGGTCTGGCGTTCCTCGCGGCGACGTTCCTGTCCCCGCTCGTGGGCCTGGTGCCCTACGAGGCGGCGGCTCCGGCACTGGTGTTCGTGGGCTACCTGATGATGATGCAGGTGGCCTCGATCTCCTGGAAGAACGTCGAGATCGCCATCCCGGCGTTCCTCACGATCGTGATCATGCCGTTCACCTACTCGATCGCGGACGGCATCGGCGCGGGGTTCATCGCGTTCGTGGTCATCAAGCTCGCGCTGGGCAAGATCCGCCAGATCCACTGGCTCATGTGGGTGGCCGCGGCGATGTTCGTCGTCTACTTCCTGCTGGAGCCGCTGGAGTCGTTGATCGGCGGCTGATCCGTGGGCGGGGCGTGCCAAGACTGCGAGGTACGCCCCGTTTGCGGGTGAAATACGCACCGGATCGTTGCCAAGTTGTGGCCGAGACGGTTCTTTTCTTGGGACGTGGCCGTTACTATTTCCCGGGCCAACGATCAGCAGGACTATGGGGAGATCTATGCGCGTGGCAGTTCGCCGACGCCTGCACACCGCACGTGCAGCGTTCTGGCACCTCCGCCACGGGGGACCTGCCCAGGTCCGTCAGTTCATCCGCCGGCGACGCATGATGGGCGTCCAGTCCGCGGCTGGCGCCCGGAGCACCCAGGACGGTCTGGTCTACGAGCCGTGGCCGGCGCCGCGTCGCGACCCCTCGCGGTCGCTGCGGGTCGGCGTGATCCTCGACGACTTCTCCCGCCTGGCGTTCGGCTACGAGTGGGAGCAGGTGCTCCTCAAGCCGTCCTCGTGGTCGGAGCAGCTCGGAGCGCTGGACCTCGTCTTCGTCGAGTCCGCCTGGAACGGCAACGGCGGGGCGTGGCAGTACCACCTCACGGGGCCGACGGCGCCGCGTCCGGCTGTGGTGGAGATGCTCGCCGCGTGCCGCGAGCGAGGGATCCCCACGGTCTTCTGGAACAAAGAGGACCCGGCCCACTTCGAGGACTTTCTCGAGACGGCGTCGCTCTTCGACCGGGTGTACACCACGGACGTCAACCGGATTAGTGCCTACCGCGAGGCGCTGGGGCACGATCGCGTGGACGTGCTGGCCTTCGGCGCGCAGCCCGCGATCCACAACCCCATGCGCACCCACGGTGCCGGCCCGGAGCGCGACATCGCTTTCGCCGGCACGTGGTTCGCCCACAAGTACCCGGAGCGCCGCGAGCAGATGGAGCTGCTGCTCGGCGGCGCTCTCGACGTCTCCGGGCGGATGGAGCACGGGCTGGAGATCTACTCCCGGTTCCAGGGCAAGGGTGACCAGTACGAGTTCCCGGAGCCCTTAGCGTCCCGGGTGGTGGGATCGCTCCCGTACGAGCAGATGCTCGCCGCCTACCGCGACTACAAGGTGTTCCTCAACGTGAACTCGGTGGTGGACTCCCCGAGCATGTGCGCCCGGCGGATCTTCGAGATCACCGCCTGCGGCACCCCGGTGGTGACCACTCCGAGTGCCGCTACCGGCGAGTTCTTCCCCGGCGACGAGGTGTTCGCCGTCAGCACCCGAGACGAGTCCGCGAGCACCGCCCGCGCTCTGGTCCGTTCCCGCGAGCTTCGCGACCGCGCGGTTCACCTCGGCCAGCGCCGTATCTGGCGTGAGCACACCTACGGCGCGCGCGCGCAGCGCATGCTGCACGACGTCGGTCTGGCACCGTCCTCGGTGGTGCCGCGACCACGCGTGACCGCGCTCGTCTCGACGAACCGCCCGCACCAGCTCGACCACGTGCTGGCGTCCGTCGGCTCTCAGACCGGAGTGGATGTGCAGCTCGCGCTGCTCGCCCACGGCTTCGAGCTGCCGAGCGAGGCGGAGCTGCGGCTGCAGGCCAAGAAGGCCGGCGTCGAGGATCTGGTCCTCCTGCATGCCGATGCCGACGTGCCGCTGGGCGCTTGCCTGAACCGCCTGGTCGACGCCGCAGACGGTGACGTGGTCGCCAAGATGGACGACGACGACGTGTATGGGCCGCGGTACCTGAGCGACCAGCTCTATGCCATGGATTACTCGGGCGCCGAGGTGGTGGGCAAGCAGGCCCACTACATGTACCTCGAGGCGCACGACGCGACGCTGCTCCGGTTCTCGGAGCGTGAGCATCGGTTGACCGACTTCGTCATGGGCCCGACCATCGTGGCGCGGCGTGATGTCGCGGCTGCGGTGCGGTTCGCCGAGACGAGGACGGGCGAAGACACCGGGTTCCTGCAGGGGGCAGGGGAGTCGGGAGTGCGGATCTACTCCGCCGACCGCTTCAACTTCGTCCAGATGCGTGCTGGCTCCGGCCGGCATACCTGGACGGTATCCGATGCCGAGCTGCTGGCGAGCGGTGAGGTCACCTTCTATGGACATGCCGAGCGGCACGTCCTCATCTGAGCGAGGTTTTCTGATGGAGATCAACACCGTCGGTGTGGTCGGCCTGGGCTACATCGGCCTGCCGACCGCCGCCATCTTGGCCTCGAAGGACGTCAAGGTGGTGGGTGTCGATATCAACGAGCGCACGATCGAGGCGATCAACCGCGGCGACGTGCCGTTCGTGGAGCCGGACCTCGCCACCTACGTCGGCGGGGCGGTGCAGCACGGCACGCTGCGGGCGACCAACACACCGGAGCCGGCGGACGCGTTCATCATCGCCGTGCCGACACCATTCCAGGACGGCTACGAGCCCGATCTCTCCTACATCAAGGCGGCCGTGGAAGCCGTCGCCCCCCAGCTGAGCGGCGGCGAGCTGCTCATCCTCGAGTCCACCTCCCCTCCCGGCGCCACCCGCAAGATGGCCGAGTGGGTTATCGCCGCGCGGCCCGATCTGAGCCTGGACGGTGCGCCCGGCACGGCTCAGATTCACGTGGCGCACTGCCCTGAGCGCGTGCTGCCCGGTCGGGTCATGAACGAGCTCGTCACGAACGACCGGATCGTCGGGGGTCTCACGGCTGAGGCCGCTCAGATGGCCAAGGACCTCTACGCCATCTTCTGCCAGGGCGAGATCCTGCTGACCGATGATGTGACTGCCGAGATGGCGAAGCTCGTCGAGAACTCCTTCCGAGACGTCAACATCGCGTTCGCCAACGAACTCTCGCTCATCGCGGACAAGCTCGGCATCGACGTGTGGGAACTGATCCGGCTCGCGAACCACCACCCTCGGGTCAACATCCTCCAGCCCGGACCTGGCGTCGGTGGGCACTGCATCGCCGTCGACCCCTGGTTCATCGTGGACGCGGACCCGGAGCAGGCGAAGCTCATCCGGACTGCGCGTGAGGTGAACGACAGCAAGCCGCAGTGGGTCATCGAGCAGGTCGAGAAGGCTGCTGCGGGCATCGAATCGCCGACGATCGCGGCGCTCGGTCTGGCGTTCAAGGCCGACATTGACGACCTTCGCGAGTCGCCCGCCCGCAAGATCGTCGCCGACCTGGCGGACCGGCTGCCGAACGCGGCGGTGGTAGTCGTCGAGCCGCACATCGACGCGTTGCCTGCAGAGCTCGCGAACCGGCGCAACGTCCGGCTGGCCCCGCTCGCCCACGCATCTGAGGTCGCCGATGTGACCGTGGTGCTCGTCGACCACACGGAGTTCAAGGAGCGAGTGGCGAACGGCCAAGTATCGACCCGCGGAATAATCATCGACACTCGGGGAATCTGCAAGTGAACCATTTGAGGACAGAAATCCTGGCGTCGAGAGTCCGACCCTTTGTCGGAATCCGAACCTTCATGGCCGCTATCGCTCTGATCGTTCTAGCTGCCATCCTTGTGACGAATGGGTCCCGTGTCGGAGTGGAAGGGCTCCTCATCGGTCTGGTCGTCGCAACAAGTAGTTTCCAGTTGGTCATGAGCGATCGAGACGCACGGTCGTTCGCTAGACGAGACCGCCGAATGCGCGACCTTGCAAAAGAAGCAGCCGAAGCAGCCAGGAGAGCAGACGTGTCTCTCCTCAAGCAATTGCATTCTGCCCATGCGCAGGAACTTGCAGACTACGAACAGGTCGTCAGCAGGCTCAAGGAGCTCGACAAGAACGCTGGCGAATCTGCCGCGACGATCGAACGAGTTGCGCTGTGGGTTGATGAAGAATCCGAGCGCGCAGCTTCCACGCGCGATGCGATTAGAAGTAAACTACTGAGCTCGCACGGAACAAACGTGGCCGAAGGTCCTGGAGGGCGAGCAGGTTGAAGTCTTTTGATATTGTTTTCGCTGGCGAGATGCGTTTCGCCGGCGGTGCCGGTAGGAGATTGGCAGAGGAAATCGACCAAGCTGCTAGAGCAGGGATGCAAGTAGCGATCTATCCCATGCGGACCAGTCGATTTCGTCGGTCTACTCCTTGGAACGAGAAAATTTTAGACGTGGTCACGAGCCACCGACTCCACGTCCTTGCGCCTGACGAACCGGCCACGACACAATCGCTCGTATTGCGGCAACCGGGGCTCATTCCTGAGACGATCAGGATGCAGAGCCTGATCAACGCCCACCGCGTCCACGTTGTCGCAAATCAAAGCCAGGACAATCCTGTATCGCCATATCAGGCCGAAGATGTTGATCAACTTCTTCAGCGCGCGACAGGAGTCGCGCCGATCTGGCACCCAATCGACACTACGATCCGTAGCGAAGTAGAATCTTTGACAACCCTTGAAGGGCGTGTATTTGATTACAACTGGCTCGACTACTCAATAAGACAGGTCCCTCCCCACGATTCCGCCGTCGATTGGCTCGGCATGACTGTGCTCGGGTTTCGCAGTGAACTTGGAGACTTGGCGAGCGCACCTGCAGCCAGACAAGAGAGTAGTGTCCGTCTTTGGGTCGCACCCCCGGACACCACCACTCAGCCGGATTGGGAGACGGTGATCCTTGGGGCGTTGCAGAATGGCACGGATGTCGTCCTACCTTCGAGTGCCGCAGACAGGATCCATTGGGACGGTCTGACTTTCGACGACGGCAACCTCGCGAAGGTACTGCAGGAGTACGGCAAGCCGGACGGAGCGTTCGAGAAGTCGAAAGAGGTCGCGACCCTCCGCGATTCATTCTACCGAACTGCGTTGGCGCGACGCCTCGGTGTGAGCGCGAAGCCGGCGACATCGGCGGACGGGACCGACGTAAGCCGAGACGAATTAGCACGACGGCCCGTGGTGATGTTCATGACCAGTAACGGCGCGGGCATGGGCCATTTGACTCGCGAGCTGGGGATCGCACGTGCAATCGCCGATCGTGCCGAACCAGTATTCGTGTCTCTGTCGCAGGGCGTCCCTGTGGTCAGCCAGTTCGGGTTTAGCTACGAGTATGTTCCGTTCCGCAGTGCACTGCGGAACCCCCCAGGTGAGTGGAACGACTATTGCGACGAGCGGATAAGCCGCGCAATCGAGACCCACCAACCAGAAGTTGTCGTGTTCGATGGAGTGTGGCCATATGGAGGACTGGTCCGCGCCATACGACGTGCCGGGGTCCGCTCAGTATGGGTACGCCGCGGCATGTGGAAGCCACACATCACTCCGGAGCAACTTGAAAAAGCGCATCCGTTTGACTTGGTCATCGAGCCCGGAGACTATGCGGCGGAGAAGGATCGCGGCGCAACGACCAAGGTCGATGGTGCCGTAAAGGTGGCGCCGATCACCGTTATATCCAAGGATGAAATTCTTGGTCGCGATGAGGCGCGCGCGGAACTAGAGCTGCCCGCCCACGGTCGACTAGCTCTTGTGACGCTCGGCGCAGGAAACATCAACGATATCGCCGATGTGCAGCGCACCTTTGTGAGTGAAATCGAAGGCCTTGGCCCCGAATGGAAAGCGGTCACCACTAGCGCTCCAATTTCGGAGAAACAGGGTAGAGATACTGGATTCTCTGTATCTGTCTTTCCTCTGGCGAGGTACGCGAACGCCTTCGATTTTGCCGTCTCCGCCACCGGTTACAATTCTTTCCATGAGTGGATAACTGCTGGCTTGCCGACGATCTGGGTTCCAAACCAACATACAATCACCGATGACCAAGCTGCGCGCGGTGAATTTGCAGGTGAGAGTGGCCTTGGACTTGCGCTTCAAGATCCCACCGAATTGGCGATCAGAGAGAGTGTACTTGCGATGTCAAGCAGTCATGTACGAAGCTCAATGAGTGAGCGCGCGGATGGCATCGTCGTCCGCAATGGATCCCATACCGCGGCGGACGCAATAGTCGGGCTGTTGAGGCGATATCGATGAGCAAAGCGAAGCAACCCTTGTACCATGACTTTCAACCTGTTGCTAATCTGATTCAGAAGAATCGCCAGCGATATGACGTCATGCGCAGTACGCGTATTCAGATTGACGCTGCGCATGATCCGTCGGTTGCCGAACTACCAATCTACGTGGTCCCGGTCTTCGACCTGAAAAGCTCGGAGGTTGTCGAATCGCTGCGCGAGTTATACCGGGCTCAATCCATGCTCGACAAGTTTCGCGTGCTTCTATTCACAGACTCGGACATCTACAAAGCTGTCCGGCCTTACGGGTTCCCGGTCGAAAGTGTAGTCTCGGAGGCGAACTGGATTCTTGAGGGTAAGGTCGATTGGGAAGACTACGTACTAGAGTCTTTAGCGTGGGTGCTTGAGCGTTATGGCGCCGCTGGTCTGCTGCTACGTGATGCGCAGGGATCGCTGGTCCCAGATCTCGTCCGGCACGGACTAGCCGCTTCGAATGTCCCGAGGACGAGCGCGGACTCGACTAGCGATCCGGACGGTGCGGTGTGGCCTTCCTGGCGTGCTTGGGCGGCGCACGGCGATGGACTTGGCGAGTCTTACGTCAGGACGAGCACGTCTGAACACAGCGTTGTGGCGACCGATCGATTGGGTGAGGTGTCTGCTGTCTTCTTGCTCGAAGCTGACTTCGATGTCCCCGCGGTACTGACTGGGCTCGCGCGTCGGGCGCGATGGAATGTCCTAGAGTTGAGGAAACTCTGGGGCGGATGGGAATCCCAGGTGCTCGCTTCCCGCGTAGCAGCGTCGACCGTGCCGCACGGCGTCACTCGAATACTCTTTGTGCATGACGAGTCAGACTCGGTCACACAATTCGCCAGATCCTTTGACTTCGTCGTGGCTGTGGGGAAAAGCACTGCGCTTATGCGTCCCGTGTACGAGAGACATCTTGCGTCTGCTGCCGACCGTTGGTACGAGGTCAGCTGGGAGGACGTGGTTCGTATCGCTGGTACGTTCGCCACTCAGTGCATGGAGATAGGTGTGCGCCGCTATCATTACCCCGCTTAGGAGAGATTTAAATGACAGAGCGCACCGACCTGGTCCACGTAGCGGGTGCACGCCCAAACTTTCCGAAGCTCGCACCAGTTCATCGTGCGCTGGCCAATCTTGACGTGAGTCAAAAGTTGGTTCATACGGGCCAGCACTTCGACGAGCAGATGTCAGGTGTATTCTTCCGCGAGTTGGAACTCCCTGAGCCAGACATCAACCTGGGCGCGGGTGGCGGAAGCGGGATTCAGCAAATTGCCCGAGCAATGACCGAACTTGAATACTTGCTCACTGAACTGCAGCCAAAGTGGATCGTTGTTTACGGCGATGTCAATTCGACCGTCGCATCCGCCCTGGTGGGTGCACGTATGGGGATACCTGTAGCGCACGTTGAGGCTGGTCTGCGCAGTTTCGATCGGCGCATGCCTGAAGAGATCAACCGTATCGTCACGGACCAGATCTGCGACCAACATTTCGCTACGAGCCAGGATGCCGTCGAGCATCTGTTGAACGAAGGTGTGCTCGAGGCGGGCATCCACTTTGTTGGCAACCCCATGATTGACACGCTGCTCCGAAATCACGACCGTTTCGACGTATCGGCGATCAAACGGAAGTTCGGCCTAGAAGAACCATATGCGGTTGCCACGCTGCATCGTCCCTCAAACGTCGATTCCAGTGATGATGCCAGGAATATCGTCGGCGCGCTACACTCGGTCGCTGATGTGATTGAGATCGTCCTACCTCTGCATCCGAGGGGTCGTGCCAGATTGCTAGGCGCCGGCCTAGATGATCACGCTAACGTGCGCGTGGTTGATCCGCTAGGCTATGTCGACTTCATGAGCCTCGTGCGCGGTTCTAACGTAACGATTACCGATTCTGGCGGCGTACAGGAGGAGACGACGATCTTCGGCATCCCTTGTCTCACACTCAGAGAGAACACAGAGCGCCCCGTGACAATTTCTCACGGAACAAACCGACTTGTATCTCGAGAATCTCTCGGACGGGCGGTTGGTGAGGTGCTCGCAGCGGTACCTCAGCCAAGATCCGTTCCGCCTCTGTGGGATGGCAATGCGGGGTCTCGAATTGCTGTCAAGTTGCATCAACTGCTGTGATTCCTGCGTCGTCTATATCAAGGTTTCAAAGGAGATGATTCGCTTGACTACAGCATCGATGCCTCGGGTAGTACCTGATCTAGGTCGATACGAGGCTGAGCAAAGGCCGCACTGGGCTCGAGACGACGCGGCACCGGGTAGGTTCGTCAGCAGTTCGTCGATTCGCGATGACATAGATTTGTTCTACTTCGCCGACCTCCGAGAATCAGATGTACTCCGTGTCAACCTGCATGGAGCCGTGCGGCCGACCGACACATATCCCCGTTTTGATCGAATCGGCTCGTCGACGGGTACCGGCGACTCCTTCGTCTCGTTTGCTGATCCCACTTTGGCACTGAGCCCTGAGCTCCGGCTCGGATGGTATCTGGGGGCATCCGGTTGGGATCCGATTCACTCGATGGTTAGCGTTGTTCAGAGAGCTCTTGAGGTGAGTGGCGCGAAGTCGCTGATTTTTGTTGGCGGCTCGGGAGGCGGTTTCGCAGCGCTGAGGACTGCTCTACATTTCAAAGATGCGAGAGTGTTCTGCTTCAATCCGCAAATTGACGTCTCTGCGTATCACCCTCGCGCGGTCGAAAACTACGTCCGCATTGCACACGGCGGGAACGCTGAGAATGCTTTCGAGGCCGATCCTGCGCGCACCGATATGGTTCACGCTTACCGTGACGCGAACTCGCGGCCCAAGGTCTTCTACTCACAGAATATTTCGGACGCCTTCCATATTCGGAACCACTATCTTCCGTTCAAGCGATCGATGTCCGTCATCGGCGCGGACGGCACATCGGCAGACGGGCAGATCAGGTTCCATCTATACGATTCGGAGAGAGACGGCCACGCTGCGCCCGCGCCCAGAGAGTTTCGGAGCCTGTTCTCGCAAGCCGTCGACTGGTATAGGGCGGACAGCCCCATCCCGTAGCGTTCGAGGATCCATGGCAGGACCGTACCGACTCTTCACATTCTGACGTTGAGTAGGTAGAGTACTTGCATGATTGTGCTGGTACTGACTATGGGTAGGGTTGGTTCGTCTGCGACTCACCGGGCATTGGCCGAGTTATCGGATGCCAAGGCATTCCATATTCACCACATCGCGCGCGACTCGTTGAATGCGTTGCGCCGGCCGGACGGTCAGTCAGCGCGACATGTCCAGGACGGATTGATGGTGCGAGAAATTCTCGAGGCCGAGCCGGATAGGCCGGTGAAGATCATCAGCTTGGTACGTGATGTGGTGGCCCGAAATCTCTCGGTCGGTTTCGCCCGTTTGAGGCGCCTGGGGGACGGCCCGGATGAGTTGCGGGCACTGTGTCGTGACAGTTCTCTCACGTCGCGAATATGGCGTAACGTGGATTTCCGCGCGCCTCTGTCTTGGTTCGATCATGAGATTGGTAGCCAGTTCGGCATCGACGTTTTCCAAGGGGAGTTCGATGGATCGGCGACGTTCACTCACGGCCGCTCCGAGTTGATCGTACTCCGGTCCGATCTTGACAACGCCAGCAAGAGCAATGCACTGACGTCCTTTCTCGGTTCTCGGGTCGAGGTTGGTCAGATGTCCACGGCTACTCAAGACGGTGGTGAACTTCGGAGTGTATACGACGAGTTCGCGCGTACAGTCCCATGGTCAGGACGTGATCTTCGAGAGATGGCAGAGTCGCGCGTCATGCAGCACTTTTTCTCGGTCACGGCAGACGCGTATGTGGAGGAGTGGGCGCACAAGCTTGGTATCAGCTAGTCGTGTCGCCGCGCTCTTTCGCGAGGCGCACCGGAGACTTTCCTTCAGTCGATCCCACACCCTGTCGAATGACCAGTCGAGCAATAATGAACGGGCGCCATGTGGGGTCACTACGTGGTGAGCCGAGGGGTCGAGCCGCGCAGGCGTTCGAACCGCTGATTGATCGCACGTTGCCTGTGCCGGGAGATCGAAGAAGGCCAGCGCGACAGCACGACCTGCTCTCAGTCGTCTACTTGTCGGTAAGCACTCGGGCGTTGACCTGCGGTATTGACCGCGCCGTGAAGCACGCTACTCGGCTCGAGTATGCCATGGACTATTGAGCTTCGCGTATCAGCGAATCGAGATCAGACCATTCGGGCAGATCGCGACCCATGAGCCTCTGAACAAACTCCACATCGCGACGATATAGTTCGTGGAGGGCGATGATTTCTTGAGGGCTAACGGGCGAACGCTCCTTGAATGCCTCGAGCCAGGGCTTTTTCGGTATGAGTGGAGCGGATTCGGAACCGGAGTCGGGCTGCCCATGTGGCGAGGCCCCAAGCCTGTTCAGAATGCTCGAAATGCACGATTGCGGCCCGTTAGCAAGATCGTCGTACAGGATCACGTCGATTCGATCCTCGCCCAGTATCGAAGCCCAATGTTCGAAGTGGCGCCGGTAGAAGCCGAGATCGACAAGGCCGAAGTTCGGCGAGGCGCGAAGTATCCCCCTATTTAGGTCCAGCTTTCCTACCGAGAAATAGTGCCAGTACGCCGCTATTGCGCGCGCCACTGGTTCTCTGAGAACGAGGAGAACTCTCGTGTCCGGCGGGCATTGCCGGTTGATATTCTGTGGCGTATTGGGTTTTTTGGGTCCGAACGGGCTTCCTTCTGAATGCCAAAAATAGTCCGATGTGCAGTCGACGCGCCATGCCGCCTGCTGTCCGGCCTGAAATGAGTCCCGGTATGCTGCCTCCTCTTTTTCGCTCTTGAGACGGTTGGGCCTGTTGAAGTAGGACTTGCCCTTGCCTTTGGCGACAAAGAAGTCGGGATGGGTGTCTAGTTGCCGGGCGATCCATTCGGCGCCAGCCTGCTGCGTACCGGCAATCACAAGGTTCGGCATGCCATGATCGGATGGCGCTGCGTTGGCCGAATGCTGCGACTTGGCGACACCTGTCATGAGTTCTGCAGAGGAGGCCTCGCCTCCTGCACTAGTGGTATCGGACTGTTCCCAGATTCTCCGCCCTTCGGCGCCCGCGATCGCCCAGACGATTCGCATATAGACGTCTTCGGTGTAGTGGAATGGGGCGTCGCCCCACGGGTGGGTAGGATTCGAGAGGACGTCGTCCTGAGATAGGGAGATGACCTCCGCGCCAAGCGCCTGAGAGGCCGCCTGGATGTAGGCTCTTAAAATCGGATTGGCGGTGCTTGCCGAAACTCCAAAACTGCTTGGGGTTGGATGGCCGCCTTCGCCGAACTCTGCCCAGGGCACGTCGAGCAGGACAACTGCGGCGCGAGGCATGTGTTGCCGGAAAAGTTCCCCGACCGTATCCATGCCCTGGGACCAGTACTGAAAGTGTTGATCGCTCCCGAATGGGAGATGCTGGGTCCCCGCAGGCAGGCGTGCCTCTGCCCCGGACTCGATAAGCTCCGTTGAACGGGTCACTACGGATCCGTCTGGCAGCACATAGGCCCCAAGCCGTTCGTCGGTCAGGTCAACCAGCACTAGGTCTGTCTGTGCAGCCGCCTCGGGAATCAGTGACTGCAGATTGGAGGCGTAGTCGCCGGAAACCATGCGTTGTTGGAAAGGTGAATCCAGCGTCGGTGGCTGGATCATCGTGACTGGCCGGGTATAGGCACTGAGGGCTGACTGCCGAGCCACATACTGGACCAGTTCAAACTGCTCAGGATCGAAGTGCTCGAAGGTGTCACGCGAAACGCACGAACCGTAGATGAAGACGCGGTGCTTGCTCATCGGGCGAACTCCATTTCCCAGTCTTCGGCGCGCTCGCCGGACCCCAGCAGGTGGCCGATCGACGTTTCTGAGCGCGCGGCGCTCCGGCCGTCGCCGTAGGGGTTGACGGCCCGCGCCATTGCCTCGTAGGCGGCGGCGTCCGAGAGCAAGGTGGTCACCTCGTCGACGATGCGCTCCTCGTCGGTGCCGATGAGCTTGACGGTGCCCGCATCGACGGCTTCCGGTCGCTCCGTGTTCTCGCGCATAACGAGCACCGGTTTGCCGAGGCTGGGCGCCTCTTCCTGCACACCGCCGGAGTCGGTGAGGACCACGGTGGCGAGAGAGAGCATGCGCGTGAACTCACCGTAGGCGAGGGGTTCCGTCACGGTGGCGTTGGACAGGCCGTCCAGGTGAGGCAAGACCGCCCGCCGGACCACCGGGTTGCGATGGGCCGGCAGGACGATCTCGACATCCGGGAACGTCCGAGCCAGGCGGGCGAGCGCACGCCCGACACCTTCCATCGCACCGCCCCAGTTCTCACGGCGGTGGGTGGTAACGAGGAGGATCCTGCAGCCGGAGTCGGCCAGGTCTTCCAGGTTCGTGTCGGTGAACGGTGCCTTCTTCTCGACGGTCATCAGCAGTGCGTCGATGACGGTGTTGCCGGTCACCACGATGTCGTCCGCGGCGACGCCCTCACGCACCAGGTTCTCCTTGCTGGTGGATGTCGGCGCGAGGTGGAGAGCCGCGATCTGCGAGGTGATCTTGCGGTTGGCCTCCTCCGGGAAGGGCGAGTTGATGTTGCCGGAGCGGAGGCCGGCCTCGACGTGCACCACCGGGATCCCGCGGTGGAAGGCAGCGAGGGCAGCTGCCGTGGACGTCGAGGTGTCGCCCTGGACCACCACAGCAGCGGGCTTCTCGCTCTCCAGCACCGGGTCAAGACGCTCAAGAACGCGCGCGACGATCGTCGAGAGGGACGCTCCGTGCTGGAAGATGTCGAGGTCGTGGTCCGGTTCGATGCCGAACAGCTCGTTCACCTGGTCGAGCATCTCGCGGTGCTGTCCGGTCACGACGGTGACCGAGTCAAGTGAGTCGCTCTCCTCCAGGGCCTTGATGACGGGCGCTACCTTGATCGCTTCGGGCCGTGTGCCGTAGACGGTCATGATGCGCGGGCGCGTCGACTCCACTGTCTTAGCTCTTTCCTTTGTCCTGGCGCCTGGCGGCACTCTGCGGTCGCACGTGCCGGGCGTTGTACTGCCGGGGCGCCTTGGGCTCCTCGACGTGCACGTAGGTCTGCTCGCGCTCGGCGAAGGCGCGCTCGATGATGGTTCGGGCCTCGTCCGGCTTGTCCTTGGCCACGGCCCACGCCCACTTGCGGTAGCGCAGGGCGACGTCCTCCGCAGGGCCGTCGAGGACGAGGCGGCCGTGGTTCAACCAGATGGCCCGTGTGCAGGTCTCTTCGATGGTCTGAGCCGCATGGCTCACGAGGAAGACGGTGCCGGCACCGTCTCGGAGTCCCTGCATGCGGGCTTCGCTGCGCTCCCTGAACGCGGCGTCGCCGGTCGCGAGGGCCTCGTCGATCAGCAGGATGTGGGGGTTGGCGGCGGTAGCGATCGCGAAGCGTAGCCGCGCTCCCATGCCGGACGAGTAGGTCTTCATCGGGAGGAAGATGGACTTGCCGAGCCCCGCCAGCTCCTTGACCTCGGGTATCGCGGCCTCCGCCTGTTCAGGCGACAGACCCATGGCGAGGCAGCCCAGTCGGATGTTCTCCTCGCCCGACAGGTCGGGCACGAGTGCGGCGTTGACCCCGATGAGGACGGGCGTACTCTCCGCGAGCACCTTGCCCTTCGCGGGGTTCTCGAGTCCCGCGATGATGCGCAGCAGGGTGCTCTTGCCGGAGCCGTTCTGCCCTACCAGGCCGATCTGCTCCCCGGAGCGGGCGACGAAGGAGATGCCGGACAGCGCCCGGACGAGGACCTTCGGATCGTTTCCCAGCACGGCGCGTGCAGCGCGCGAGATCGGGTTGGTGTGTCGCCGGCGTTCGGCGGCGTCGGTCGAGGGCACCCGATACCGCACATGGACGTCCTGGACCGCGACGGTCGCGTGCGCGAACGGGTCGACCTGATCAAGCTCGGCCATAGGACTCCTCCCCCTGCCAGAAGAAGAGGAACCCGACGACCAGAGCACCGACGGACCACGACGCCAGCCCGACCCAGGTCGCCACGTCGGGAACGGTGGCGTACAGCAGGCAGTCGCGTGCGGCGTCCAGCACCATGTACATCGGGTTGGCCTCCATGAGACCGGTGATCCACGGGTACTGCTCGAAGCGGTCGATCGAGAAGAAGACCGCCGAGGCGTACAGCCAGAGACGCATACCCACGCTGATGAGCTGCGAGAGGTCGGGGAGCACGGTGGTGAGCCGCGCAAAGAGCAGCGTGATGCCCGTGGCGAGCAAGGTCTGGAGGGCGAGCACCAGCGGGAACAGCAGCGCGGCAGTGGTCCACGTCTCGTCCTCGGGCAGGAGCACGATCAGGAGCAGCATCGCTGCGATCGTGGGTGCCAGATTGAGCAAGCCTCGCAGCACGACGGAGATGGGCAGGGACGCGCGGGGGAAAGTGAAAGCGCGGATCAGGTTGCGTCCGCTCTGGATCGACTTCGCGCCGCCCGTCACGCACTGCGTGGTGAACTGGAAGAGAAAGACGCCGATCACCAGGTATCCGAGAAAGTTGTCGATACCACGGCTCGTGTCCAGGATCAGCCCGAAGATCAGGTAGTACGCCAACCCGTTGAGGATCGGGTTGATGATCATCCACGCCTGGCCCAGCACCGTCTCGCGCGTGCCGCTGGTGACCTTGGCGCGGGCCTCGGCCCAGAGGAAGTGCCGCCGGCTCCACAACTGGCCGATGTACTGTCGGATCGGTGGCCGCGCACCGACCTGCTTGAGGCGCCCCGTGGACACCACCTCGAGCGAGGTCGCCTGCTGGCGGAAGATCTCGGTGTACAGGTCCGCCACGTCGGCCGACGTCGCGCTCGACGTCGGATGTTGCGCGGGAACCGGGTTGCTCATCGCGAGCATCTTAGATGCCTCGGCATCCTTTCGGTCCGCTTCGTGTCGCATATCGGGCAAGGAAGCGGCTCCCGGGCCCGCATCCGGGTCGGTAGCCTGGTGCCACCTCGTGTCGATGGAAGTCGGGTCTCATGCGCGTACTCATCACCGGCGGCGCCGGATTCATCGGCGCCAACTTCGTCCACCAGACGGTGCGTGAGCACCCGGACGTGCAGGTCACGGTGCTGGACGCCCTCACTTACGCCGGCGACCGTTCTTCTCTCGCGTCCGTCGCCCGCGCCATCAGCTTCGTCGAGGGCTCCGTGGCCGACGCCGACCTCGTGGACCGCCTCGTGGCCGAGTCGGACGCCGTCGTGCACTTCGCCGCGGAATCTCACAACGACAACTCGCTCGACGACGCGTCGCCGTTCGTCCAGACAAACCTCGTCGGGACGTACACGCTCCTGGAGGCCGTCCGGAAGCACGGCGTGCGGTTCCACCACATCTCCACCGACGAGGTCTACGGCGACCTGGAGCTGGACGATCCGTCAAGGTTCACCCCCGAGACGCCCTACAACCCGTCGAGCCCGTACTCGTCCACGAAGGCGGGCTCCGACCTGCTGGTACGGGCCTGGGTGCGCTCGTTCGGGGTGCAGGCCACCATCTCCAACTGCTCGAACAACTACGGGCCCTACCAGCACGTCGAGAAGTTCATCCCGCGCCAGATCACCAACCTGATCGACGGCGTGCGCCCCAAGCTGTACGGGGCCGGTCTCAACGTGCGCGACTGGATCCACGTCGAGGACCACAACGCCGCGGTCTGGGCCATCCTCGACCGCGGGAAGGTCGGGGAGACCTACCTCATCGGCGCGGACGGTGAGACGAACAACCTCCAGGTGGTGCGCACGCTCCTCGAGGTGTTCGGCCGCGACCCCGACGACTTCGAGCACGTCAACGACCGTCCGGGGCACGACATGCGCTACGCGATCGATGCCAGCAAGCTGCGCGACGAGCTCGGCTGGACGCCGCGCTACACCGACTTCCGCGCCGGCCTGGAGGCGACGGTCGACTGGTACCGCGCGCACGAGGCGTGGTGGCGGCCCGTCAAGGCTGCGGTCGAGGCGAAGTACGCCCGGACTGGCCAGTGAGACCTCAGGCCCGCAGGGTCGCCAGGTAGTCGTTCACCGCGTCGAACGACGGCAGCAGGCCCTGCTGCTCGGCCTCGTGCAGGCTCGGCGCCGCCGTGTCCTTCTCCGAGAGCTGCGGCGTCAGCGCTGACCCGTCACGCGCCGTCGTCGGCCACTCGATGCCCACGGTCGCGTCCAGCGGGTGAATACCGTGCTCACGTTCGGGTGCGTAGCCCGACGAGCAGAGGTACAGCACCGTCGAATCGTCCTCCAGAGCCATGAACGCATGGCCGAGGCCCTCGGGGAGGTAGATGGCCCGCCGGTCGGTGTCGTCGAGCAGCACCGAGTCCCAGCGGCCGAAGGTGGGAGAGCCCACGCGGACGTCGACCACGACGTCGAGCACCGCACCCTTGGCGCAGGTGACGTACTTCGCCTGGCCCGGCGGGACGTCGGCGAAGTGGATTCCGCGGAGCACCCCGGCGGCCGAGACGGAGCAGTTGGCCTGCTGCAGGTCGAGCGGGTGGCCGACGGCCTCGACGAACGGGCCGGACTTGAACCACTCGAGGAACACCCCGCGCGGGTCGCCGAACTGCTGCGGCGTGATCTCCAGCGCGCCAGGGACGGCGAGCTCTCGGAACTGCACTGGTAGACCTCCCGGGCGTCGACACTCCGTGGCCCCTAGGATGCTACGCGTGCCTTCCGTCTCGCAGTCGCAGCGCTGGATGGTCGTCGGCGCCGGCGGGATGCTGGGCCGCGATCTGATCGCCGTGCTCGAGAGGGCCGGCGTCGACGTGGTCGGTCTGCGGCACGCCGATCTCGACGTGACGGACCCCGAGGCCGCGCGTCGAGCGCTGGCCGATGCCGACGTCGTCGTCAACGCTGCCGCCTGGACCGACGTGGACGGCGCCGAGACCCGCGAGGCAGAAGCGTTCGCCGTCAATGCGACGGGAGCGGCCCACGTCGCGCGCGCGGCGCGCCTGGCGGGAGCAAGGCTGGTGCACGTCTCCACGGACTACGTGTTCGACGGCGGCGCCACCGAGCCGTACGCCGAGAAATCGCCCGTCGCCCCGCGGTCCGCCTACGGACGCACCAAGGCGGCGGGGGAGTGGGCAGCGCGCGCCGAAGCGTCCGACCACCTGATCGTCCGGACGGCGTGGCTCTACGGGGCGCACGGCGGCTGCTTCCCGAAGACGATGGCCCGGCTCGCGGCCGAGCGCGACCAGCTCGCCGTCGTCGACGACCAGGTAGGCCAACCCACGTGGACGAGGGACCTCGCCGAGCTCGTCGTCCGGCTCGTGGCCGCCGGGGCGCCGGCCGGGATCTATCACGGGACCTCGGCCGGCCAGACGTCCTGGTACGAGTTCGCGCGGCGGGTCGTGGCGTCGGCTGGGCTGTCGACGCCGGTCGAGCCGACGACGAGCGACGCGTTCCCGCGCCCCGCTCCGCGGCCCGCCTACTCGGTGCTGGGGCACGACGCCCTGCGTGCGGCCGGCGTGGAGTTGATCGGCGACTGGGCCGAGCGGTGGGGCGTCGCGGCGCCCGAGGTGCTCGCGTAGGTCAGTCGTCGAGCAGGCCGAGCAGGTAGCTGCCGTAGCCGGACTTCACGAGCTTCTCGGCGCGCACGCGGAGGTCGTCGTCGGACAGGAAGCCCCGCCGCCAGGCGACCTCCTCCGGCGAGCCGATCTTCAGGCCCTGCCGCTGCTCGATGGTCCGCACGAAGTCACCCGCCTCGAGGAGCGAGTCGAACGTGCCGGTGTCCAGCCACGCCGTCCCGCGGGGCAGCACCTCGACGTGCAGCTTGCCCTCGGCCAGGTAGGCACGGTTGACGTCGGTGATCTCGTACTCGCCGCGGGCCGAGGGCCGGATGTTCTTGGCGATCTCGACGACGTCGTTGTCGTAGAAGTAGAGGCCGGGCACCGCGTAGTTGGACTTCGGCACGAGGGGCTTCTCCTCGAGCGAGATGGCGTGCCCGGCGTCGTCGAACTCGACCACGCCGTACGCCGAGGGCTCCGCCACCCGGTAGGCGAAGATCGAACCGCCGTCCACGTCCGAGAAGCGTTGGAGCTGGTCACCCAGGCCCTGGCCGTAGAAGATGTTGTCGCCCAGCACGAGCGCGGCCGAGTCGTCCCCGATGAACTCCTCGCCCAGCACGAACGCCTGCGCCAGCCCGTTCGGCTCGACCTGGACCGCGTACTCGATCGAGATGCCGAACTGGGAGCCGTCACCGAGCAGGCGCCGGAACTGCTCCGCGTCGTGCGGCGTGGTGATCACCAGGATGTCGCGCAGGCCCGCCAGCATCAGCGTCGACAGCGGGTAGTAGATCATCGGCTTGTCGAAGACCGGCACGAGCTGCTTGCTCACACCGAGCGTGATCGGGTGCAACCGTGTGCCGGAACCGCCGGCCAGGATGATGCCGCGCATAGACGGGATGATGTCACGTCTCGTCGCCGACCAGCTCGGCGATCATCGCCGGGCAACGGGGTGCAACGTGATCCGAGTGTCGGTGTCGCTGGGGTAGTAGCGGTGGGCCCGTCGGTGTAACCTGAATGACGCAGGACGCCGAAAGGCCTCCCGCATCGCCTTAGACCCCGCCACGTGCGGGGTCTTCGTGCTTCTGGCTACGGCCGCCAGACCCACTGAACCCGGACTGCGGGTTCGATGTGCCCCCACATTCGGTCCAACGCGACACGGGCCTTCGGGTTCGTCTCCCGGACAGTGCAGCGGCGCCGGTAGACGAAGGTTGCTAGATCGATCGCCTGGAGCAGGCGACTGTGGGCGGAAGGGCCGAAGTGGATCGTGTCGATCACATTCGGCAGAGTGCTGCTCTGATATCCGGGTGTTCCTGTTCGCCGGTAGTCCCGGAAATTCGTCCGATGACGGTCCTGAGCGTGGACCTCGTCGGCGACCACGACCGCGTACTCGTTGTCCGCCCGGCAGGCTTCGTTGATGCTCTCCAGCAGGTGCCCGAGAGTGATGTCGTGGGGCGGGAACGGATCTACGTAGCGTGCGATCTGAGCCTTGACGTCCATGCCTCGGAACAGGATCTTGGCTCCTGATCCGCCGATGATCCGGAGCGCGCGGTCGTACACGTTGATCTGTTGCCGCATCGCGAGCTTTGCCCAGTCGCCCTTCCCATGGAAGAGCTCGTACCCGTGAAGTTCTGCCTCGCTCGCGAGGCCGGACTGCGACGCGTCCGTCGTGACCAGCTCGTCCAGGCCCTTCTCGATGGAGCAAGCGGCGTCAGTGTCGACGAGCAGCGCGCCCAATCAGAAGAACGTGTCCTTGACGTACGACTCGTCGACTTGCCACGCCAAAGCAGCCGTGCGCTACGGTGACGGCCACCACAACCGAAAACGGCCCCGCCAGGTGCTACCAACACCAGACGAGGCCTGACCACCTAGAGAGAGTGGAGCTCTCCAGATGGCTAGCGCCGACGATATCAGCGCGCCCCCGGCACCCCCGCCGCCGGTGCGACTCAACTCCCGTGCGCCCCTGTGGCGCCTCATCGACGCCCTCGCCGCCGCGGGCTGGGGCGACCTGCGCGACGCCCCGCAGAGCGTGCGCTCCTACCTCCTGGCGCTCGCCCGGATCGCCGACGCCCGCTCCGGCATCGCCGAGGTCACCGACGCCCAAGCGGCCGAGCGGGCCGGGCTGTCCGTCCGCACCATCATCCGGGCACGCACGTGGCTGCAGGACGCCGGCCTCGTCGTGATGGTCCGCCGCGGTGCACGGCAGGGGCTGCGCGGGGTCGCGTCGCTCCTCGCGGTCACCAAGCGCGCGTTGGTGGCCCTGCTGCCTGCCGCGCGACGCGCCAAGGACGCTCGCACCCGCCGTCGGGCATCCCGGCCGGGCGGCGCTCCCAACCTGACAGGACGGCGGCCCTTCCCCTCCTGGCGGAGGAAGACGGCGCCGCCCCCGCGGCGCACGCCGGGCCCCTCGCCCGTGCAGCGCCAGCTCCTCGCCGACGCCGCGGCGGCGGCAGCGCACCCGCCGCGAGCCGCGACGATCGCCGCCGCCCGAGCGGCTGCCCGCACCGCGGTGCGGCGATGACGAGACTCAGCCCGCCAGCCGGTCCTTCGGCACGGACAGGCGGACCTCGTCGTCGACGACGTCGGCGATCTGGTCGGCCTCGACGTACCGGTCGCCGGTGAACACGCCCTTGGCGTCGACGCGGAGGAACCCGATCCGCAGCAGGCGCTCCTGTGTGTGCTCGTCGAGCTGGGTGCCCGCGCCGAAGGCGTCAGCCAGCAGGGACAGCGGGTCGTCTGCGCCGGAGTCCATGCCCTGGCCGCTCGAGGTGGTGGCGCCGGCGTCGCCCATGCGCACGGCCTCGACCTTGCCGACCGTCTCGCCCTCGACGTCCACGACGCGCATGCCCTCCGTCACGTGCCGGATCGGTCCCTCAGGTCCCGCGAAGTCCGTCATCTGAGCTCTCCTCCCTCGTGGTGCTGCTGTTCTTCCGACCGTGGCCCGGAGGCCGTCTCGTCGCATCCGGGGGCCCTGGCGGCTGCGCACGCCCGTCACTGGCACACTGTCCCTGTGACGCGTGACACGCCGCCGTGCGAGCGTGCCTACCGCCGCACCCTCGCCGTCCTGACGATCGCCGTGGCCCTGTGGGCCGTGGCCTGGGCCGTGCTGACCCCCGGGTTCCGCTCGCCGGACGAGCAGAACCACCTCAACAGCGTGGTCCGGATCGCCTACGGCGGCGGCTGGCCCGAGCCGGGGGCAGCGCACTTCGCGCCCGTCACGGACCAGGCCGTCGCCGAGGCCGCCTACCCCGCAGACCTGCCCGGCCGCTGGCGGTACCGGGAGCACGCGACGCAGTTCGTCGAGCTCACACCCGTGCCCGCGGACGAGCGCGTGCGCATCAGCACGGACAACGCCCTGCCCGCCCCGGGCACCAGCGCCACCGTGGACCAGATGACGCAGCACCCGCCCGCCTACTACGCCCTGGGCGCGGCGGTGCTGCACGCCACCGGCACGGCCGACGCCCGCTGGGACGTGGCGCTGCTGACCCTGCGGCTGCTCGACGTCGCCCTGTTCGCCGCCACCGTCCCGCTCGCCGCCGCCACCGCGCGCCGTCTCACCGGCTCCCGCGCGGCGGGCCTGGTCGCCGCGCCGTTCCCGATGCTGATCCCGCAGGTGGGGCACATCCTCGGCTCGGCGAACAACGACGCCCTCGTGGTGCTCACCGGCGCCGTGGTCACCTACCTCGCCGCCCGCGTGGTCACCGGGGACCTGCGCTGGCGCGTCGCCGCGGCCATCGGCCTCGCCCTGGGCATCGGCCTGCTCACCAAGGTGATGCTCGCGTTCGCCATCCCCACGGTGGCGCTCGCCTACCTGCTCGCCCCCGGCCCGCGCAGCCCACGAGCGGGGCCGACGACGGCGGCCCGGAGCGTGCGCGGGCTCGCCGCCCTGGCGCTCGCCTTCGTCGTCGGCGGCTGGTGGTGGGCGCGCAACTGGATCGTCTACGGGGCCGTGCAGCCGGTCGGGCTGCCGCGCGACTACTCGGGGATGACGCCGGTGCCCCGCGAGGACGTGCTCTCCGACGCGGTCGGCCGCACCGCCCAGGCGTTCTTCGGCAACCTGTCCTGGCTGGAGGTGCGGCTGCCCGGTGACCTGGTGGCGGCCGGCTCGGCGCTGCTGATCGGCGCCACGCTGATCGCCGTCGTCGTGCCCGGGGCGCGCCGCGGCTCGCTGGTGATCGCGCTGCTGCCCGTCGGGCTGGCCGGCGCGGTGATCGTCAACGCGGTCCGGAGCTGGTCGGAGACGGGAGTGCTCGTCGCCCTGCAGGGCCGGTACGTGTTCGGCGGGCTGACGGCGCTCGCGGCGCTGCTGGCCGTGGCCGTGTGGCAGGTGTGCCGCCGTCGGGAGCGGGCGGTGGCCGTGGCCGTTCCGGTCGTCACCGTGCTGGCCGTGCTGGCGGCGGTCTCGGGCCTGGTGTGGGCGTTCGTGGCCATGTACCGCGGGCCGGGGGAGCCGGTGGGTGCCGCGTGGGAGCGCTGGGCGGCGTGGAGCCCGCTGACCGGGCCGGTGATCGCGCTCGTGCTGGTCGTCGCGGGTGTCGGGATGGTGAGCGCGGTGGTGGCCGCGGCGCGGTGGCCGGCTGCGGCGGGCGCGGGTCGGGGCGACGTCGTGAAACCTCACGCATCACGGCCTGATGCCTGACTTTCCGCGACGTCGGCTGGGCTTCTCTTGCTCAACTATGGAAACTAGTCTTTCGATGGCGATAGGCTTGTGTCATGTCGGAGATCAGCGTGGCGCAGGCCGCGGACCTCATGGGTGTCAGTCCCGTGCGGGTGCGCCAGCTGGCCGCGTCGGGAGCGATCTCGGCGCGGAAGGTCGGCAACCAGTGGCTCGTGGAGCCTCGTTCGGTACGTCGGGTCCCGCCGGTGACTCGCCCCATGGCTCGACGGACCGCCTGGGGGCTGCTCGAGCTCTCGGCGGGCCGCTCGCCCGGATGGCTCGACGCTCATGACCGTCACCGCCTGCGCAAGCAGCTCTCGCGCCTGGCTGACGACCCGGAGTCCGCGCGGCTCGCCGCGTCATGGCTCTCCCGGCGAGCTGAACGTCTCGAGCTGCGCACCGCCGTGCAGCTGCCGCTCGACGACCGCCGTCTCGTGCCGTCAGGGGTCAGCGATCCGCGCGCCAAGATCTCGGCACCGGGCTTCTTCGAGGGATATGTGCACGCTGACGAGCTCGACGAGGTGATGGCCGATCACGAGCTCGTCGAGGCAGGCTCGCGACCGGGCAACGTCGTCCTTCACGAGGCCCCGCTGATGCCTGAACCGCCCCTGCCGTTGCTCGCCACCGTCGCCGACCTCGTCGAGCACGGTCCAGGTCGGGAGTACGCCGTGGCGCAACAGCTCATGGAGGAGGTGCTCTCCCGTGATCGTGCTGCCCCGGTCCAGCGCTGAGCTCGAACGCGCATGGGGACTGCTCTTCGACCTCCAGATGGCCATGCCGGACGACTGGACGATCGTCGGCGGTCAGATGGTGCTGCTGCACTGTGCCGAACGAGGGGCTTTCCCGACGCGAGCGACCGACGACCTGGACGCCGTGCTGGACGTCCGCGCCAACGGCCAGGTCCTGCGCGACTTCACCGCACAGCTGTACCAGCGGGGCTTCCGGCCCACCGGCACCTCGCCGCAAGGGCACCAGCACCGGTGGAAGGCGGGTGATGCGACCATCGACGTGATGATCCCGCGGCATGTCGGCGCCCGCGCTGCGAGCCGCACCGGGATCACCAACGCGACGACGCTCGAGACCCCGGCCGCCCAACAGGCGCTCGACCGCAGCGAGGCCGTCGAGATGCGTGCGGGCGACCACCAGGGGGTCGTCAACCGGCCGAGCATGCTCGGCGCCCTGGTCGCCAAGGCGGCGGCCAGCACCGTGGCACTGGACGTGGGCCGGGACCGCCACCTGATCGACTTCGCGACTCTTGCTGTCATCGCTCGCGCCGCGGACGGGGTGCGGAACGCGACGAAGCGCGACCTTGACTACCTGGGGCATGCGCTAGGTGCGCTCCGCGGCCGGCCCGACATCGTGGCGTCCGTTCCCGGCGCCGACGACGGCGTCGAGCGGGTGCGCCGCGCGTTCCAACTGGCGCGGGAACGTGTGACGGGTAGCCAGGGGTCGACGGCGTCGCAGAACAGGCCCGGCTGGGTCCCGCCCGGTGCGGCCTCCCGTGGCTAGACTCGCGCAGGTCAGCGCCTCCGCGCCGACCGCCAGCGCCGCCGTCGTTCCCACCGAAGGGCCTCGATGAAGCTCGTCGTCCAGATCCCGTGCCTCGACGAGGCCACGACCCTGCCGCTCGTGCTGGCCACCATCCCGCGCGAGGTGCCCGGGTTCGACCAGGTCGAGGTCCTGGTGATCGACGACGGCTCCACGGACGGCACGGCGGAGGTCGCCCGGAACCTCGGCGTCGAGCACGTGATCCGCCACACCCGCACCATGGGGCTGGCGCGCTCGTTCCGGGACGGCGTCGACCACGCGCTCGCCCACGGCGCCGACGTGGTGGTCAACACCGACGGCGACAACCAGTACCCGTCCGAGCGCATCGCCGACCTCGTCGCGCCGATCGTCACCGGTGACGCCGACGTGGTGGTCGGGGACCGCCAGACCGCCACCATCGAGCACTTCTCCCCGTTCAAGAAGCGCATGCAGCGCGTCGGCAGCCGCGTGGTCAGCGCCGCCGCCAGAGCCCGGCTGCCCGACGCCGCGAGCGGGTTCCGCGCCTACTCGCGCCACGCGCTGCTGCGGCTCAACGTGGTCACCCAGTTCAGCTACACGATGGAGACCATCATCCAGGCGGGCAACAAGGGCCTGCGCATCGTCTCCGTGCCGGTGACCACCAACCCCAAGACGCGCGAGTCGCGGCTGTTCCGCAACATCTGGCAGCACATGGGGCGCTCGGCGCGCGCCATCGTGCGCAGCTGGATCATGTTCCGCCCGCACCTGGTGTTCCTCACGCTCGCAGGGCTGTTCTTCCTGGCCTCCGCGATCCCCGCCGTGCGGTTCCTCGTGTTCTTCGCGCAGGGCGAGGGCGAGGGGCACGTGCAGTCGCTGGTGTTCGCCGGCGCGATGCTCGTCGGCACGCTGCTCTGCCTGGCCCTGCTGGTCCTCGCGGACCTGCTGCGCACCAACCGCACGCTGCTCGAGGACTCGCTCGAGCGGCTCAAGACGTTGCAGTACGGGCGGGGCGATGACGGCCGCTGAGACAGCATCATCGTTGGCGCCACAACGACGAAGTTAACGACTATGCTAATGAAGATGTTGATGACGATGTTGACGATGATGCGGGTCAGGTCGGTGTCGTGACCGGCGATGAGCTCGAGGGCATCGTCGCGCGACTTCGCGCCGTCGGTGACGACACCGCCGACGTCGAGGCGAAGGCTGCGCGCACCGCACTGCCGAAGAGCGTTCGGGAGACGGTGTCGGCCTTCCAGAACGCCCACGGTGGGGTGCTCGTCCTGGGCCTGGACGAGAAGAGCGGTTTCGAGGCGACCGGGGTCGACGAACCAGCAAAGATCTGCGCCGATCTCGCCTCGCTGTGTGCGCAGGAGATGGAACCCCCGGTCCGCCCCCTCGTCGCGACCCACACGTTCGAGGGCCAGCAGCTCGTCGTCGCCGAGATCCCGGAGCTGGACGCCGCACAGCGCCCGTCGTACTACAAGGGCGCGGGGATGAATCGAGGGAGCTTCGTCCGGGTGAGCGACGGTGATCAGCACCTGACGAGCTACGAGGTCCAGCTGATGCTGGCCGCGCGCGGCCAACCGGTCGACGATGAGCAGCCGGTCGTGTCGGCCGATCTCGACGACCTGGATCCCGAGCTCGTCGGGGCGTACGTCGCAAGGATCCGCCGGGACCGACCGCGCATCTTCGGTGACACGAGCGACGAGACCGTCCTGCGACGAACGGGTGTGGTCGGCCCGACGGAGACCGGGCTCCGTCCCACGCTCGCTGGACTGCTCGCGCTGGGGACCTACCCGCAGCAGCACTTCCCCCAGCTCTCCCTCACCTTCGTCCGGTATCCCTCGGTGGACGGCCCGGGTGCCGACGGCATCCGGTTCCTGGACAACGCCCACGTCGAAGGGCCGGTCCCGTTGATGGTGCGCGACGTTCTGGCGGCGATCCGTTCCAACATGGCGCGGCGGGCAGTCGTCACCGGGGCCGGCCGGACCGATGTGTGGGAGTACCCGGAGATCGCGCTTCGCGAGGCGATCACGAACGCGCTTGCCCACCGTGACCTCTCACCCGCCAGCCGGGGGACCCAGGTGCAGGTCGAGATGTACCCCGACCGGATCGTCGTCCGGAATCCCGGTGGTCTGTTCGGCCCGGTCGGGCTCGACCGTCTTGGCGGGGACGATCTCGTGTCCTCGGCACGGAACGCGCGACTGATGAAGATCCTCGAAGACGTGGAGATGCCTGGCCTCGGCACGGTGTGCGAGAACCGAGGGTCCGGCATCCGTGACATGCGCACCGCCCTGCGGAACGCCGGGATGCGCCCTCCGGAGCTGACCGACCGGATCTCCACCTTCACCGTGACGCTCGGCAGCCTCATGGATCAACCAGCAAGACATTCGCTGCCCTCACGTGCTCCGCGCCAGCGCGCCGACAGAAGTGCCGAGATCCTGCGTGCCATCGGTACCGAACAGCTGTCTCGAGCCCAGATCACGGAGCGCACCGGGCTGTCGTCGGGGATCGTGACCCGCTGGCTTCGCCGACTCCGGGAGGCGGGGGACGTCGAGGCCGTGGGAGGCGGTCCTCGCAGTCCGAACATCACCTACCGCCGGGTGCGTGCCGGCCAGTCGTCTGACGGGGGGCGGAGCGAGTGATCGTCGCGTTCGGCACCTACGACGCCGCCCGCCACCCGCGCGCCGGGATCCTCGTCGCCGGGCTGCGCGCCCACAGGCACACCGTGGCTGAGCTCAACCACCCCCTGGGGTTCAGCACCGCCGAACGGGTCCGCATGCTCCGCCAGCCGTGGCGCCTGCCGCTCCTGCTCCTGCGGCTGCTCGCCTGCTGGGCGCTGCTCGTGCGCGACGACGTCGCCCACCGCCGCGCCCACGGCGCCCCCGACGCGCTGCTGGTCGGCTACCTCGGCCACTTCGACGTGGTCCTGGCCCGCCTGCTGCACCCGCGCACCACCGTGGTGCTCGACCATCTCGTCTTCGCGGCCGACACCGCCACCGACCGCGGCACCACCGGCCTGCGCGTGACCCTGCTGCGGGGCCTGGACCGGCTCGCCCTCGCGTGCGCCGACGTCGTCGTCCTCGACACCGACGAGCACCGCGCCATGCTGCCCGACCCGAGCCGCGGCGTCGTCGTCCCCGTCGGCGCCCCGGACGCCTGGTTCCGCGCCGCACGCCCCGTGCCCGACGGCGGCAGCCCGGCCGGGCAGGGCGCCTTACGCGTCGTGTTCTACGGCCTCTTCACGCCGCTGCAGGGCGCCACGGTGATGGCCGAGGCGCTCGCCGACGCCCTGCCCCGCGCCGCCGCGACCGGCCGGGAGATCGAGGCCACCCTCGTGGGGCACGGCCAGGACCACGCCGCCGCGCGCGCCCTGCTCGACGGCGTCCCCGGCGCGCGCTGGCTCGACTGGGTGGAACCCGACGCGCTGCCCGCCCTCGTGGCCGGCCACGACGTCTGCCTCGGCATCTTCTCCGACACCCCCAAAGGCCTGCGCGTGGTGCCCAACAAGGTCTTCCAGGGACTCGCCGCCGGCTGCGTCGTCGTCACCTCCGATACTGCCCCGCAACGCCGGCAGCTCGGCGAGCACCTCGAGCTCGTGCCGCCCGCCGACCCGGCCGCGCTCGCGGACCGCCTCCTGGCGCTCACCGACCGCGACCGGCTCGCCGCCGCCCGGGCCCGAGCGGCCGCCGCGCGCGACGCCGTCCGGCCGGGCGCCGTCGTCGGCCCCCTGGACGCGGCGCTCGCCGCCCGCGGGGTGCGGCCGTGAGTACCGCCCGGCTGCTCGCGGTGCTGCGCTCACGCTGGGTGCGGTGGGGGTTCCTCGTCCTGGCGCTCGGCCTGGCGGTCTACGCCGTGGTCGCCGTGCGCGCCGACCTGGTGGACGCCGCCCGCGCGCTGTCCGCGGCGCGCCTGGGCGCGGCGCTCGTGCTCTCGGTGCTGTTCGTGGGCGCCACGCTGCTGTCCTGGCGGGCCGTGCTCGCCGACCTCGGCTCGCGGCTCGGCGCGCGCTCCGCCGTCTCCGTGTTCGGCATCAGCCAGCTCGGCAAGTACGTGCCCGGCGGGGTGTGGAACATCGTCGCCGCCGCCGAGGTCGGTGCCGACCACGGGGTGCCGCGCCGCCGCACGATGACCGCCACCGCCGTCGCGACCGGCGTCGGGGTGGTCTCCGGGGCGGTGGTCGGCGTCGTCGCGCTGCCCTTCCTCGCCGCCGACGCCCTCGGGCCGTGGGCCTGGACCCTCTGGCTGCTGCCCGCCGTCGTCGTCCTGCTGCTGCCGCCCGTGCTCAACCGGCTGCTCGGCGTCGCCCTGCGGCTCGCCCGCCGCGCACCCCTCGACCGACCGCTCTCGTGGACCGGCCTCGGGGCCGCCGCCGCGTGGGCCGTGCTCGGCTGGGTGCTCGCCGGCGTGCAGGTGTGGCTGCTCGCCACCGGGCTCGGCATGGCGACGGGCGTGCGCACGCTCGCCCTCGCCGTCGGCGGCTACGCGTTGGCCTGGATGGTCGGGTTCCTGCTCGTGGTGGTCCCCGCCGGCGCCGGCGCGCGCGAGCTCGTCCTCCTCGCGGTCATGGCCGGCACCGTCCCGCACGCCGAGCTGCTCCTCGTCGTCCTCGTCAGCCGCGTCCTGGTGACCCTCGCCGACCTCGCGTTCGCCGGTGCCGGGGCCCTCGTGCGGCGCGCACCCTTCCCGCCGCTCGCCCCGCGCGGGCGGCTGCGCTGGGACGTCGTGCGCCGGGCGCTGCCGCGGCGGCGGGCGACCGTGCTCGAGGTCGGCTGCGGCCGGGGCGCCGTCGGTGCCCGCATCGCCGAGCGGCACGACTACACCGCCGTCGAGCTCGACGAGACCACCTGGGCCCTGGCGGTCGAGTGCCTGCGCGAGGCCGCCCCCCGGGCCCGCGTGCTGCACGGGGACACCACCGTGCTCGACGCGGACGACCGGTTCGACGTCGTGTGCGCGTTCGAGGTGATCGAGCACGTCGACGACGACGCCGCGGCGCTCGCCGCGTGGGTCGCCCGGGTGCGGCCCGGCGGCACGCTGCTGCTGTCCACGCCGGCCTGGCCGGATCGGTTCGGACCCTGGGACGTCCTCGCCGGGCACTACCGCCGCTACGAGCCGGAGCGGTTGCACGAGCTCCTGGTCGACGCCGGGCTCACCGACGTCGAGGTGCGCCTCTACGACGCCCCGATCGGCTACCTGCTGGAGGCCGTGCGCAACCGGATGGCGCGCCGTCGGGCGGGGGAGCGCGCCACCGTGGACCTGGCCGGGCAGACTGCGGGCAGCGGCCGGGTCCTGCAGCCCACCTCGTGGGCCGTGGGTGCTCTGGTCGCGGCGGTGGTCTGGCCGTTCTGCCTGCTGCAGCGGGCCTTTCCCCGCCACGGGACGGGCATCGTGGCCCACGGCCGCCGGCCCCCCGGGCCGCCGCAGCCCGGGGCACTGCCCCCCGGGGCGCCGAGTGTTGAGGTTCGGCCCGGAATGGCTCGTCAAAACGGTCAGAATCTCGATGCTCGGCACCCGCACCACGGACACTCGGAGGAAGCGTGACGACGACCGCCCCACCCCTGACCCTGTTCGGCTCCCTGCGCTGGGACGTCGTCCGGCGTAAGTTCCCGCCCGCGCCCCGCCGCGTCCTCGAGGTCGGCTGCGGGCAGGGCGCCGTGGGCGTCCGGCTCGCGGCCGCCGGGCACGACTACACCGGCGTGGAGCTCGACGGCGCCAGCGCGGACGTCGCCGCCGCACGGCTGACCGCCGCCGGCCTGCCGGGCCGGGTCGTGCACGGATCGGTCGACGAGCTGGACCGCTCCGCGGCCGGGCCGGGCTCCTCGGATGGCGGGTACGACGTCGTGTGCGCGTTCGAGGTGCTCGAACACCTCGAGGACGACGCCGGCGCGCTCGCCTCCTGGGTCGAGCTGCTGCGCCCGGGCGGCCTGGTGCTCGTCTCGACCCCCGCGTGGCAGGCGCGCTACGGCCCCATGGACGCCGCCGTCGGCCACCACCGCCGCTACGAGCCCGCCCAGATGCGCGCGCTGCTCGCCGGGGCCGGGCTCGCCGACGTCGGCGGGCGGCTCTACGGCGCGCCGCTCGGCTACGCGCTCGAGGCCGTGCGCAACCAGGTGGCCCGCCGCCGGCTGGACGACCGGACGACGACGGCGGAGCGCACCGCGCGCTCGGGGCGGCTGTTCCAGCCGTCGTCGGCGCTCCAGGGCGTGGCGACCGTGGCGGCGACGTGGCCGTTCCGCGTGGTCCAGCGGGCGCTGCCGCAGCGCGGACCGGCGCTCGTCGCGTGGGGTACCCGCCCCGCCGCCTGACCCTCTCCTGAGCGTTGTGGGTGCACGAGGGCACAGGCATAAACGCCCATATAGGGCATTTCGAGTGCCAACGTGCACCCACAACGCTTCGTGGGGGACGACGGGCGGGAGCGCTCAGGGCGCGTAGTCGGTGCCGTACTCCTCGACGTAGTCGTCCATCGTGTCCGTGCGCAGCGCCTCGCCGAGGTCCGCCGTCTGCGCCTCGTCCACCAGGTTCACCGACGCGCCGCCCACGGTGCCGAACCCGGTGATCGGCGACATGAGGCTCACCACGTCGTCCCGCTCGAGCTCGGAGGCCATCGGCGCCAGGTCCACGAAGTCCTCCACGGCCAGGTCGCCGGTGACCTTGACGTTGTTGAACAGCAGCGCGATCAGCTCGGCGACGAACGCCGGGTCGTCGCTGCGCTCCGCGATGCGGTCCATCATCCCGACCACCGCGGCGCGCTGCCGCTCGGTGCGGTCCAGGTCGCCCAGGGGCAGCCGCTTGCGCTCGCGCACGTAGATGAGCCCGTCGGTGTTCTCCAGCGTGACGCGGCCCTCGGGGAAGTCCACGACCCGCCCGGTGGAGTTCACCGTCACCGTCGAGTGGTGCTTGTTGTCCACCTCGAACCCCTCGAGGGCCCGCGTGAGGTTGATGAACCCGTTGAAGTTCGTCTGCATCGTGTAGTCGATCTCGAGGCCGCCCACCAGCTCCGAGACCGTGTCGACCAGGGTCTGGGTCCCTCCGCGTGAGAACGCCGAGTTGATCTTGCCCGCACCCAGCCCCGGGATCGGGACGTGCATGTCCCGCGTGAACGAGACCAGGTAGAGCTGCTCCCGGTCCGCCGGCACGTGCGCCAGCATGATGATGTCCGCGTTGCCGCCCATCGAGGAGGCGTCGCGCGAGTCCGTGCCGATGAGCAGCATGTTGCGGGCGCCCTCGCCGAGCGGGTCCTCGGCCTCGGGTGACGGCGACGGGGACGGCGCGGCCGACTTCTCCGCCGGCTCCACCGCCTCCGTCGTGGTCTGCGTCGACGCGGCCTCGGGGGCAGGGTCGGCGCTCGGCGAGCAGGCGCCGAGCGCCAGCGCGGCCGCGGCCAGGAGTGCAGCGACGCGCGCCCCGCGGGGTCGGGTCCGGGTCATCGTCGATCCTTCCGGTTCTCGTCGGTCAGGGGCGCGCCGGTCGCCGCCGCGTAGGCGTCGTCGTAACGTGCCACGAGCTGCGACCAGGTCCGCTCGGCCGCCACGTCCCGGCCGGCCGCGACGAGGGCCTTCTGCCGGGCGGCGTCGCCCAGCAGGCCGCCGACGGCGTCGACCCAGGCCACCTGGTCGTCCGCCGGCACGAGCAGCGCCGCCGGGGCGCCGCCGTCGAGCGGGGAGCACACCTCGCGCAGCGCGGGCAGGTCGCTCGCCACCACCGGCCGGCCCGTGGCCATCGCCTCGACCGGCTTCAGGGGCGTCACCAGCCCGGTGACCCGGTCCGGGCGGCGGGGCACCAGCACGACGTCGAGCGCCGCGAGGTAGGTGCGGGCCACGTCGCGGGGCACCCGGCCGGGCAGGTGCACGTGCTCGGCGATCCCCAGCTCGGCGGCGAGCCGCAGCAGCCCGGGCCGGGCGACGCCGTCGCCGACCACCAGCGCCGAGACGTCCGTACCGCCGTCGCGCAGGGTGGCGACCGTGCGCAGGATCGTGTCGAGACCCTCGTACCCGACCAGCGAGCTGACGGTGCCGACCACCTGGGGCGCCGTGCGCAGGCCCAGCGCGGCGCGGGCCTCGGCGGGTGTCGGTGCCGTGGCGTCGAGCAGCGCGGAGTCGACGGCGTTGGGCACCACGGTGATGCGTTCGGCGGGCACGCCGCGCCCGACGAGCTCGTCGCGCATCGTCGCGCTGAGCGTCACCACGTGGTCGGCCGCCAGGGCGAGCTCCGTCTCCTTGGCGCGCACCAGCGCGTACCGCTCCGAGCGCGTCGCGGCCTCGCGCGCCGCGGCGGTGGCGTGCGAGGCCGCCCACGTCTCCTCGGGCAGGCCCCGCACCTCGTAGACCCAGGGCAGCCCGGCGCGCTCGGCGGCGGCCCGGGCGGCCGCGCCCGTGGTCCACGGGGTCGTGGCGTGCACGACGTCGGGACGGTGCCGCTCCAGCTCGGCCGCCAGCAGCGCGGTGCCGTCCTCGGCCCGCCGGGCGTGGTCCGCAGGCAGCGAGCGGGGGACCAGCCGCGCGTACCCCACGCCGTCGACGACGTCGGTGCGGCGCGCCCCCAGCGCGCCGATCGTCAGGGGATAGCCCACCCGGGTGGTCGCCGTGACGCGGTGGCCCGCCGCCCGCTGCGCGGTGAGGATCGCGTGCGAGCGCAGCGTGTACCCGCTCTGGGTGTGCGGCAGGGAGTTGGTCAGGTGGTGGTGCACCGCGACGGGCGCGCTCGGCGCGGAGCGGTCCGGGCTCGTGGGCTCGTCCGTGCCCGTGGGCTCCAGCGTGGCGACCTGCCCCAGCAGGGCCGCCCGCACGCGGCGGCCCGTGCGCCCCCGGGGCGCGGCATCGCGCACCGTCGTCACGTCGCCGGCCGCCCAGGCCGCCCGCAGGCGTCCCGCCGCACCGCCGGCGCCGTCCCCGACCAGGCGCTCCACCCCGGGGACGACGACGGCGCTCACCCGGGCGGGCAGCCGGCGCGACGCCTGCAGCACCAGCCACGCCGGGTCGGTGGCCAGGGCGTGGACCACGTAGGAGGCGGTGAACCGGACGTTGTGCGCGAGCTCGGACACCCGCGTCACGCGACCGACTCCCCGGACGGGCGCACGGCGCCGATCGAGGGCGCGGCCCGTTCGGGCGGCTCGGGCACCGCCTTGATCTCGCACGTGGGACAACCCGTGCCGTCCGCCGCGGCGGCCAGGTGCCCGGCGCTCGCGGCGTGCTGCTCGGGCTCCATCAGGTGGTCGACGAGCTGGACGTACCGCCGGCCCAGCTCGTCGTCGTCGGCGTTCGCCGCGACCCACGCCGCCGCAGCGGGCGACACCTCGGGGAGGGCGCCGTCGCGCACCCAGCCGCTCCAGACGTCCGCGAGCATCGCGGCGTCGCCCGGCAGCACCACCGTGCCGGCGCCGGTCGAGGCGACGATCTCCGCGGCCTCGCCCGCGACGCAGGCCGTGACGAGGCGGCCGGAGGCCATCACCTCGTACAGCTTGGACGGGACGGTCCACTCCAGCGGCTGCCAGTCACGCAGCGACACCAGAACGGTGTCCGCCCACCGGTACAGGGCGTGGACCTCCTCGGCAGGTACCGGTCCTCCGAACGTGACCGGTGCGTCGAGGTCCGCGGCCAGCCGCTGCAGGGACTCCACCTCCGCGCCGGGCCCCACGATCCGCACGTCGACCGCGCGGCCGCGGCGACGCATCTCGGCCGCGGCCCGCACCACGGTCCCGAGGTCCTGCGCGCGGCCCACCGTCCCGGCGTACGCCACGCGGAGCGGGCGGTCCTGCAGGAGGAGGGGGCCGCCGTCGGGCCCGGGGCCTGTCGGGTCCGCGGGGCTCGCCGGGTCTGTCGGGTCCGCGGGGCTCGTGGGGGCCGCCGGGCCGGAGGACGCCAGGTCGGCCGCGTCCGGTGTGTACGAGGTGCCGTTGCGCACCACCGCGACGTCGTCGACGCCGCGGCCCTGGAGCACCTCGGCGAACGTCTCGGTGGTGGTCACCACCGAGTCGGCGCGTGCCTGCAGCCGGCTGACGGCGCGGTGCACGAACGTGCGGGCGAGGCCCAGGACCCGGGCCTTCGTCGTCCGGCCCGCGCGGAAGAGTCCGGCCGGCTCGATGAGGTCGGGCCAGGCGTCGCGCATCTCGACGACGAACTTGGCCCGCGTCGCCCGTGCCAGCACCCACGCGGCGAACATGGACGGGATGCCGGGCACGGTGCCCACCACGACGTCGGGCCGCAGGCTCGGGTGGCGGAAGATGCGCAGGCCCAGGCAGATCGAGCTCCACGCCACGACCGCCTGGTCGAGCGACCGGGACCGCAGTCGCGAGGAGTGCTCGCGGAACGTGGTCCGCACGATCCGCTCGCCGTGGCGGCCGCGGCTCAGGCGCCCGGGCTGGTACTCCGCACGGTCCTCGAAGAGCCGGCCCGCCGGATAGTGCGGGGGCGGGGCGAGCACCGAGACGTCCACGCCGGCGTCGATCAGCCGGGGCGTCAGGGCGTCCCACCGGCGCTGGGGGGCACCGCGCTCGGGGTAGTAGTGGTGGGTGACCAGCAGCAACCGTCGTCGCGCGGCCGACGTCGTGCGCATGTCCCGTGCCCCCCGAGTGGATCGTGGGCGCGCCGTCCGGCAAGCCGCCGGCGGGCGCGCTCCCATAGATGTTAGGGGCAATCGGCACCAGCTCGGCACATCTCCTTCGCATCGGAACGAGAATCAGCAGGTCCGAGCACCTAGGATTCCCCCGTGACTCCTCCCTCTTCGTCCGGCCCGCTCGTGCCCGGGATGCCCGACGAGCCCCCGCCGCGCCGTCACGCCCGCGGCACCCGCCGCCTGAGCAACACCGCCCGCGCGCTCGTCGTCGTGGTGACGCTGGTGGCGGTCCTGGCCGGTGCGGCCTTCGGGGGGATCTGGTGGTTCCAGCAGCGGCTGGACGCGAACGTCGAGAAGCTGGGCGACCCCTTCGCCGAGCTCACGGACCGCCCCGAGCCGGCGCCGTCGGAGGAGGGCACCGAGCTCACCGACATCAACTTCCTCGTGCTCGGGTCGGACTCGCGCGGGTCGGCCGACGGCCTCGCCAGCCTGACCGAGTCCGGTCAGCGGCCCGACGCCATCATGCTCGTCCACCTGCCGGCCGACCGGTCGTCCGCCGTGGTGGTCTCGATCCCGCGTGACTCGTGGGTGGAGATCCCCGGGCACGGCCACGCCAAGATCAACGCCGCCTACGCCTACGGCGGGCCGAGCCTCATGATCGACACGGTCGAGAAGCTCACCGACGTGCGCATCCACCACTTCGTGGTGACCGGGTTCGAGCAGTTCGTCGGGCTGACGGACGCCCTGGAGGGCGTGCAGATCACCGTGCCGGAGGACATCGGCGACGGTGACGACGTGTTCTTCGAGGCCGGCAAGCACATGATGAGCGGCGAGGAGGCGCTGTCGTACACCCGCCAGCGCTACGGGCTGTCCAACGGCGACTTCGGGCGGGTGCAGCGCCAGCAGAACTGGATGCGCGCCATCCTGGGCAAGATCAACAACAACCGCCGCGACCCGGTGATGATGACCCGGTTCTTCGACGAGGTGAGCCACTCCGTCGCCACCGACGACGCCCTGTCGATCACGCGGATGCGGGAGATCTTCGACGAGGCGCGGGAGATCTCCACGAACGACGTGGTGTTCATGACCGCGCCGTACGAGGGCACCGGCCGCTCCGCCGACGGGCAGTCGATCGTGGTGCTGGACGAGGAGCCCTTCGGCAAGCTGACGAAGGCGATCTCGAAGGGCGAGGCGCAGGAGTTCCTGGCGAAGCACGGCGAGGAGCTGGAGCTCCTCCCCGCGACGGTGAAGTAGCGCCGGCGGCTGCGGCCGCGCGAAATGTTGTGGGCGCGATTTCTGGTCCGTTCTGTCCGCTATGGCGGATTTTCGGACCCAGAAATCGCGCCCACAACGCGTGAGCGGGGTGGTGCGGGTCAGGCGGCCGTGTCGAGGGCGACCTGGCCGTCGGTGAAGGTCATCCCCGTGACGACCGTGCCGGGGTGGCGGGCGGCCAGCAGCCGCTGCACGTCCAGCGCGATGCGGGCGTCGGGACGGATCTCCACCGAGCCGGCCGGGAGCCCCTTGGACTCCAGGACGGACTCGATCCGGTTCTTCGCCAGACCGAGCATCTTGTGGGCGGGCAGCCCGCCGGCCGACGCGTCGACGCTCAGGACGGCGACGCCGCCGTCGAACTGCTCGACGCGGAGCTTGGAGCGGACGGCCGGGACGAGCTTCGTCGCCAGCTTGAGCGGACCGGGGAGGCCCTTGACGGAGCGGGCGTCGGCGACGACGTCGAGGACGTCCCCCTGGCCGCCGACGTCGGTGACGAAGCGGGGCAGCGTCGAGCCGCCGAGGAGTCCGAGGGTGTTCAGGGTGTCTGCGAGTGTGAGTTCGGTGCGCACGGCGCACACAGTAGTAGGCCCCGGCCGAGGTCAGACACCCCTTCCGGCCTCTGGCCGTGGTGGATCTCACAGAACATGTCGCCAGGTAATGACCTAGGGTAAGGACAGTGATCGATGATCCCGCCCGGCTCAGCAGCGACCTCCGCGTCGCCCTCACCCGAGCTGCCCGCCGTCTGCGCACGCAGCGCGGAGAGGCCGACCTGCCCGAGGGGCAGTTCGGCGTCCTCGCCGTCCTCGACCGGCACGGCGAGATGAGCCCCGGCGCCCTGGCCGAGCACGAGCGCGTCCGGCCGCCCGCCATGACCCGGGCCGTCACGGCGCTCGCCGAACTCGGCCTCGTCGCCAAGATCGACCACCCCACCGACAAGCGCCAGGTCGTGGTCCGCCTGACCGACGCCGGACGCCACGAGATCGCCGAGACGCGCCGTCGCCGGGACGCCTGGCTCACCTGCCGGCTGGAAGAGCTCGACGCCGACGAGCGCGCCACCCTCGCCGCCGCCACCGAGATCCTCGTGCGGGTGGCGGCCGGATGAGCGCGACCTTCTCCTCCCTGCGCTACCCCAACTACCGCCTCTGGTTCGGTGCCGCCCTGGTCGCCAACGTCGGCACCTGGATGCAGCGCGTCGCCCAGGACTGGTTGGTCCTCACCGACCTCACCGACGACTCCGGCGTCGCCCTCGGCATCACCACCGCCTTGCAGTTCCTGCCGATGCTGCTGCTCGGGCCGTGGGCGGGCCTGCTCGCCGACCGGTTGCCCCGCCGTCGGCTCCTGATGGTCACCCAGGGCGCGATGGGCGTGCTCGCGCTCGGCCTCGGAGTGCTCGTCCTGTCCGGGCACGCCCAGCTCTGGCAGGTGTACGCGTTCGCGCTCGGGCTCGGCGTCGTCACCGCGTTCGACAACCCCGTGCGGCAGACCTTCGTCGCCGAGCTGGTGCCGCCCGAGCGGCTCGCCAACGCCGTCGGGCTGAACTCCGCCTCCTTCAACGCGGCCCGGCTCGTGGGGCCGGGCGTGGCCGGGCTGCTGATCGCTGCCGTCGGGTCCGGCTGGGTGTTCGTCATCAACGGGCTCACCTTCGCCGCCACGATCGCCGCCGTCGCGCTCATGCGACCGGAGGCGACCTGGGCCCGCGAGCCCGCCCCGCGCGGCAAGGGCCAGATCCGGGAGGGCCTGCGCTACGTGCGCGGGCGCAGCGACATCGTGGTGATCATGGTGGTGATGGCCGTCGTGTCCACGTTCGGTCTCAACTTCCAGCTCACCTCGGCCATGATGGCGCGCGTCGAGTTCGAGCGCGGCGCCGGTGAGTTCGGGCTGCTCGGCTCCGTGCTGGCGATCGGGTCGCTGACGGGTGCGTTGCTGGCGGCCCGGCGCGACCGCCCGCGCGTGCGGCTCGTCATCGGTGCGGCGTTCGCGTTCGCCGTCGCGACGGCGGTGATGGCCCTCATGCCGACGTTCCCGTCGTTCGTGGTGGCCTGCATCCCCGTCGGGCTCGCGTCGCTGACCATGATGACGGCGGCCAACTCCACCATCCAGACCTCGACGGACCCGGCGATGCGCGGGCGCGTCATGTCGCTCTACATGATGGTGTTCCTCGGCGCGACGCCGATCGGGTCGCCGATCGTCGGATGGGTCGGCGAGGTGTTCGGGCCCCGCTGGTCGATCCTCATCGGGTCGATCGCCACGCTCGTCGTCGCGCTCGGCGCCACGGTGTGGGCCGTGCGCAACTGGCGGCTCAGGGTGCGCTACCGGCTGCTGCGCCGACCGCACCTCGAGGTCGTGTACCTCGATGCGCCCGCCGCGGACCAGGAGCACGCCCGCGCCGCCTGAGCCGGCGTCGGCCCCCCGGTGCCGGGGGGCCGGGGGGCGTGGTGCCGGGTGGTCGCCGGTCAGCCCTGGGGGAGCGGCAGGCGCTCGGCAAGCTCCTGGCGCTCGCGCATCTCGTCCTCCGTGGGCCACATGAGGACCACGAAGATCAGTGCGACCGTCGTGAGGAAGACCCCCGCGATGAGCGGCCCGAGCAGCTCCATCGCCGAGGTGCCCCCGGGCGCCTCGCCCATCGGGCCCGTCATGTGCATGGCGGCCATACCCGTGTAGTGCATGCCGGCCACCGCCGCGGCCATCACCAGCGCGGCCGCGGTCGCCAGGAGCCAGCCCTTGACGTTGACGCACAGCCACAGCGCAGCCGTGCCGGCGACGACGGCGATCACGAGCGAGACCCCGACCAGCAGCGTGTCGTAGTGGGTCTCGCCGCTCATCACCATCGCCGCCATGCCCATGTAGTGCATGCTCGCGACGCCGAGGCCGACGATCAGGCCGCCGCCGAGGAGGAAGACGAGCCGGTCGCCGAGGAACCCGACGACGAACAGGCCGACCGCCACGACCAGCATCGCCAGCAGGGCGGACACGATGGTCAACGGCACGTCGTACTTGATCGGCATGCCGTCCACGGTGAAACCGAGCATGGCGATGAAGTGCATGACCCAGACGCCGGTGCCGCCGATCGACACGGCCCCGATGGCGAGCCAGATGCTCTTCGCGACGGCGCCCGTGGCGGCGCGCGCCCGGGATGTGGCCGACAGCCCCGTCAGGCAGCCGATGAAGGAGGCGATGTAGCCCGCCAACGGCGTGAGCATCCCGTACGTGAAGTGGTCCATCTCCGGCATGGCAGCCCCTTTGCTCTGACAGGCGTCGGTTTTGTGACGTTTGTCC
Organism: Isoptericola sp. S6320L; assembly: GCF_023015685.1. Classification (NCBI taxonomy): domain Bacteria; kingdom Bacillati; phylum Actinomycetota; class Actinomycetes; order Micrococcales; family Promicromonosporaceae; genus Isoptericola; species Isoptericola sp. S6320L. Next base: position 5,526 of record NZ_JALKAT010000005.1, on the reverse strand, counting down.
GGGGAGGCTAGCAGGGAGCGGGTGAAATCGTAGCAGCGAGCGGGTGAAAAATCGGCGGTCCTGCGTCAGTCGAGGGTGTTGACCAGGTAATCTACGCACGCCGTGAGAGCGGCCACGTCCGCGGGCTCGACCGCGGGGAACATCCCGACCCGGATCTGGTTGCGTCCGAGCTTGCGGTAGGGGAACACGTCGAGCACCCCGTTCTCCCGCAGGTGGCCGACGACGGCGCTCGCGTCGATCGCGGGGTCCAGGTCGATCGTCCCCACCACGGTGGACCGTTCCGCCGGGTCCGCGACGAACGGCGTCGCCCACTCGCGCGACTCCGCCCAGCCGTAGAGGGTCGCCGCCGACTCCGCGCAGCGCCCGCTCGACCACTCCAGCCCGCCCTGCCCGAGGATCCACTCCACCTGGTCGGCGAGCATCACCAGCGTGCCGATCGCCGGGGTGTTCAGCGTCTGGTCCTGCCGCGAGTTCTCCAGCGCCGTCGTCAACGACAGGAACTCCGGCACCCACCGGTCGCCCCCGGAGGACTCCACCTCCGCGGCGCGCTCGAGCGCGGCCGGGCTGCACAGCGCGAGCCACAGGCCGCCGTCGGCCCCGAAGACCTTCTGCGGGCCGAAGTAGTAGACGTCCGTCTCGCGGACGTCGACGGGCAGGGCGCCCGCGCCCGACGTCGCGTCCGTCAGGAGGAGCTGGTCGCGGCCCGCAGGCCGGCGCACCGGCGCCATCGCCCCCGTGGACGTCTCGTTGTGCGGCGTGGCATAGACGTCCACGGCGTCCGACGGCGAGAGGTGCGCGACGCTCCCGGGTGCGGCCTCGACGACCTCCGGGTCCGCCAGGAACGGTGCGCGACGTGTCGCCGCGGCGAACTTCGCCCCGAACTCGCCGAACGTCGCGTGTTGGGCCCGCTCGCGGACGAGAGACGCCGTCGCGACCTCCCAGAACGCCGTCGAACCACCGTTGCCGAGCACCACCTCGTATCCGTCGGGGAGGTCGAAGAGGTCGGCGAGCCCCGTGCGCACGCGCCGGACCACGTCCTTGACACCCGCCTGGCGGTGCGAGGTGCCCAGCAGCGGGCGGGTCGGGTCCCCGGCCGTCCCGAGGGCCATGACCTGCGCGGTGCGGACCTTCGAGGGGCCGGAGCCGAACCGGCCGTCCGACGGCAGCAGCGACGAGGGGATCTGCAGGGTCATGGGGGCTCCGTGGCTCGCGTGGTGTGTCCGGCCGCACGGGGGCGGAGGTCGGATCGGTGACGTGTGCGAATAGACTAGGCCCGGGCCTCAAGACGGGAGTGGACGTGACCGACCTGATCGACACCACCGAGATGTACCTGAAGACGATCTACGAGCTGGGCGAGGAGGGCATCACGCCGCTCCGCGCGCGGATCGCGGAACGCCTCGGGCACTCGGGACCGACGGTCTCGCAGACCATCGCGCGGATGGAGCGCGACGGGCTCGTGGTCGTCACGGGCGACCGTCACCTCGAGCTCACCGACGACGGCCGGTCGAAGGCGACGCGGGTCATGCGCAAGCACCGGCTGGCCGAGCGGCTGCTCACCGACGTCATCAAGCTGGACTGGGAGCACGTCCACAACGAGGCGTGCCGCTGGGAGCACGTGATGAGCGATCTCGTCGAGAGGCGCCTCGTCACGCTCCTCGACCACCCGCACCACGACCCCTACGGCAACCCGATCCCCGGGCTGTCGGAGCTGGGCGAGCAGTACGAGGACGTGCCGTTCCTCGAGGGTGTGCAGTCCCTGCCGGCGTTCCTGCGCGGTGGCTCCGAGGAGGTGGCGATCGTGCTGCAGCGCATCGCCGAGCCCGTCCAGGTCGACGACGAGTTCCTCGCCCGGCTGGCCAAGGTCGGGATCGTCCCCGGCGCGCGGATCGAGGCGCGGTCGCTGGGCGACTACTACGCCGTGCAGGCGTCGGGTGCCGACGAGGGGCTCGAGCTGCCCGAGGACCTGGCCAAGCACCTGTTCGTCGCGGCGCGCTGAGCGCCTCGCGGGCGCTCAGCGGGGGCCGCGCCAGCCTTCCGGCGGGGCGCTCCCGGGCGGCGCGCGCGATGCCGTGATCGGAACGTGACATCCCTCGCCGGTTCGGGTACGGTCGGACACGCTCGCGGGAGATTCCTCCGGTGAGTACCGGGACGGACGCCTAACCCTGCCGCCGCCTCGGTTTCCACGGATGACCGCCGGCAGGAGCGGGGGACCCACTTTCGGGCACCGACACGGTGTCCTTGGGGTGAAGTCGCCCAGGACGAGAGTCCTGGGGGGCCGGGTGATTTCTCCCACCCGAACCCGACAGCTGACCTCGTAGGCGACAGGAGAGGTTGAACGTGACTGCTCGCACCACGCGTGCCAAGCACCGTGCCGCACGCCGTCCCATGCTGGCCGCGCCGTCCGCGGCTGCCGGCCGCCGGGCCGCCGTCGTGGCCACCGCTGGTGGTCTGCTCGTGTCGACCATCGGTGGCGCCACCGCTGCCCAGGCTGCCCCGGTCGACCACGACGCGGCCAACAAGCTCAGCACCGTCGACCTCGGCGCGCTGACCGACCAGGCGCGCACGGCGCTCGAGGCGGCCCCCGTGGTCACCGTCGACGCCGACGCCAAGATCACCGTCGAGAAGGTCACGGCCAAGATCGCCGAGGCGGCCGAGATCAAGGCGGCCCCCGAGCCCGAGCCGGAGCCCGTCCGCGAGGTCGCGCCGTCCCGTTCGGGCGAGCGCACCGCCGTCGACACCAGCACCAGCAGCGAGACGTCGTCCTCCTCGTCCTCGTCCACGTCGGCCGCCCCGGCCTCGGCCAACGGCTCGACGATCATCTCGATCGCCTCCCGCTACGTGGGCGTCCCGTACGTCTCCGGTGGGACCTCGCCGTCCGGCTTCGACTGCTCGGGCTTCACGCAGTACGTGTTCGCGCAGGCCGGCGTCTCGCTGCCGCGCAGCTCGTCGGACCAGCGCTACTCGGGCACCGTCGTCTCGCGGTCCGCCGCGCAGCCGGGCGACCTCATCTGGTCCCCGGGCCACATCGCCATCTACGCCGGCGGCAACACGCAGATCGACGCCCCGCGTCCGGGCAAGACGATCCAGTTCCGCAGCATCTGGCAGTCGAACCCCACGTTCATCCGCGTGGGCTGACGCCCCGTCGTACCGATCGAGGCCCCGTCGCGCAGTGCGCGGCGGGGCCTCGTCGCGTCCCGGGGCCCGCAGGGGTCGCTCGGCGCGGCGACACCGTTCCGACGAGGAGTCGTCCGGGCGGTGAGATCGAGGGCCTCAGCGGGGCGCCCAGAGGCCCCGGGAGGGGTAAGGGGGCACGTGTCGCACGTCGCCGTGACCTAAACGTGACATGCCCGCCGGGATCCGCTACGGTTTCCCCGTCCGGTAGAGCACTCTTCCGGACCCTGACCGGACGCCGAGTCCTGCCACCGGTCAGGGAACCAAGACCGCCGGCAGGAGCGGGGGACCCACTTCCGGGCATCGACACGGTGTCCTTGGGGTGAAGTCGCACAGGGCGCAAGCGCTGTGCGGCCGGGTGATTTCTCCCACCCGAACCCGACAGCTGACCTCGTAGGCGACAGGAGAGGGAACACGTGAACGCAACAACCAGGGCGCGCGGCAAGCACCGTGCCGCACGTCGTCCGATGCTGGCCGCGCCGTCCGCGGCTGCCGGCCGTCGGGCAGCCGTCATGGCCACCGCCGGTGGCCTGCTGGTCTCGACCATCGGTGGCGCCACCGCAGCGCACGCCGCGCCGGTCGACCACGACGCCGCCAAGAAGCTCAGCACCGTCGACCTCGGCGCGCTGACGGACCAGGCGCGGACGGCCCTCGAGTCGGCCCCGGTGGTCACCGTGGACGCCGAGGCCACGATGACCGTCGAGAAGGTCACCCCCAAGATCGCCAAGGCGGCCGAGATCAAGGCGGCGCCGGAGCCCGAGCCGGAGCCCGTCCGCGAGGTGGCCCCGTCGCGCTCCGCAGAGCGCACCGCGATCGACTCCAGCTCCAGCTCCAGCTCCGAGACGACCTCCGAGGCGCCGGCGGCTCCCGCCGCGGACAGCTCGCGCGGAGCGCAGGTCGCCTCGATCGCGGCCCGCTACATCGGCGTCAAGTACGTGGTCGGTGGCGCCTCGCCGTCGGGCTTCGACTGCTCCGGCCTCGTCACCTACGCGTACGCGCAGGTCGGGGTGACGTCGCTGCCGCGTTCGTCCAGCGAGATGTACGGCTCCTCGGCCACCACGGTGGTCTCGGCGGCCGAGGCACAGCCCGGTGACCTCATCTGGTCGCCCGGCCACATCTCGATCTACATCGGCAACGGCCAGCAGATCGAGGCCACGCGGCCCGGCGGCTGGGTCGTGCGCCAGTCCGCCATCTGGCAGTCCAGCCCCACCTTCCTCCGGGTCACCGGCTGAGGTTTCCGGCTGCAGCACCACCGACGCCCCGACGTTCCTCGTGAACGTCGGGGCGTCGTGCTTCCCTTTGCTACACCTTGCGGGCGTCTTTCGTTACCCTTGAACCAAGGTGGTTCCGGACGGTGAGGTCCGGACGTGACGGGAGGCGCGACATGACACGTCCAGAGGTCGTCCTGGTGGGCGTCGACGGCTCGACCGCGAGCCTGCACGCCCTGGACTGGGCCGCGACGTACGCCCAGCGGGTCGGGTGGGGGCTGCACATCGTGTGCAGCTACTCGTTGCCCTCCTTCACGGCGGCGTCGCTCGACGGTGGTTATGCGGCGCTCGACGACACCGCCATCGCCGAGGGAGCCAAGGCGGTGCTCGCGGAGGCTGAGGCGCGGGTCGCCCCGCTGGGCATCCCGGTCCAGGGGACGGTCGCCACGGGGGACGCGGCCGGCGTCCTCGTCGACATGTCCTCCGAGCACTCGCTCGCCGTGGTGGGTACCCGCGGCCGGGGCGGTTTCACCGAGCGGTTGCTCGGGACCGTGTCCTCGGCCCTCCCGGCGCACGCGCACTGCCCGACGGTCGTGGTCCCGCACCGTGCCGGCGCGGACGACCCGCAGCGTCGCGACGGTGACACGGTGCACGAGGTGAGTCGGATCGTCGTCGGTGTCGACGGTTCGCCGACGTCCGAGGTCGCCCTGCGGCACGCCGTCGGGCAGGCGGAGTCGTGGGACGCCGAGCTGGTCGCGGTCGCCGGCGTGCCGCTCGGCTCCGGTGCCGGGGTGCTCGCCTGGCTGCCGTCCCAGATCGATCACGAGCAGGTGCTGGCCGACGTCGAGGCCGGGCTGGACGTCATCGTCGACCGCATCCAGGCGGAGCACCCCGGCGTCAAGATCAAGCGCCACGTGCTGGACGGGTCGGGAGCCGAGCTGCTCACCGAGTTCTCCGCGGCGGCCGACCTCGTCGTGGTGGGCTCCCGCGGCCGTGGCGGCTTCCGCGGTCTGCTTCTCGGCTCGACCAGCCAGGCGGTGCTGCACCACTCGCAGTGCCCTGTGCTCGTGGTGACCCGCCGGTGCGACGAGGAGATGCAGGCCGACCCCGCCGCCTGACCCCCGGTGCGGTGTTGTGGGCGCGATTT
>NZ_JALKAT010000059.1:0-8968 GCF_023015685.1 Isoptericola sp. S6320L | reverse complement strand
CGGGAGCATTTCCGGCCCAGAAATCGCGCCCACAACACGAAACGGGAGCGGGCCTGTGGACGAGCGTTCACCCCGTGGCGTCGGCTCTGGCACGGTCGGTGCATGGCGACGCCCGATCCAGGAGCTGCCTCGCCGTTCTCCGTGCGGACAGCGCTGGCCCGGGGTACCTCGGCCGAGTCGCTGCGCGTCGGCGACGCCCTCACGGCCCCGTTCCACGGTGTCCGTGTCCCGGGTCCACGGCTCGACGACTTCCTGACGCGTTGCCGCGCCCTGGCGACCGTGCTCGACAGCTCCGTCGCCTTCAGTCACGGGACCGCGCTCCGTCTGCTCGGCGTCGACGTGCCCTGGACGATGGCCGGCGAGGACGCGCTGCACGTGATCTCGTCGAACCCGGCGGAACGCGCTCAGAGGCCCGGGGTGGTCGCGCACCGCAGCAGGCAGGAGAGTCTCGACGTCGTGGACGTCGGCGGTTTGCGGGTGACCGCACCGGCACAGACCTTCGTCCATGTCGCCGTCGGTCTGCGGCGCCCGGACGACGTGGTGGTGCTCGGCGACTCGTTCCTCCGCCGCAAGCGGATGCTCACCTCGGTAGCAGAGATGGCCCGCAAGGCGGAGTCGACCCGCAAGGTCAAGGGCATCGCACAGGTCCGCGAGCAGCTCTCGCGGGTCCGGCCGGGCACGGACTCCGTGATGGAGACGCGTACGCGCCTGCTCCTCACCGGCGCGGGGCTACCCTGCCCCCAGGTGAACGAGGTCGTCTGGTTGGCTGACGGCACCTACGTCAAGCGGTGCGACCTGCTCTACCCGGACCACCAGGTGGTGATCGAGTACGACGGCGACCAGCACCGGACGGACAAGGAGCAGTGGCGCGACGACGTCCGTCGTCGCCGATGGCTCGAGGAGCTCGGGTTGACGGTCATCGTCGCGGTGGCCGACGACATCGTCCGGGACGGGACCAGGCTGGTGGAGCGCACGCGGCGAGCCCTCCGGTAGCCGTTGTGGGCGCGAAATCTGGGCCCGGTATGCGCCCATAAGGTGCATAACGGGCCAAGAATCGCGCCCACAACTACGCGCGCACGGTGCTCGGCGCGAGCCGGCGCCCGGCGCACGGCACGCGGCACGCGGCACGCGGTCAGTGGCGGTTGCGGTAGAGGTACATCGTGATCGGGGCGAACACCGCAGTCATCACGACGGCGGAGATCAGCACCGTGGTCACGTCGCCCCAGCCAGCCGTGCCGGCCATGAGGCCACGGACCGCGGTGACCAGGTGAGACACCGGGTTGAGGTCCACGAAGGTCTGCAGACCCGCCGGCATCGTGGACGGGTCCACGAAGATGTTCGACGCGAACGTCAACGGCATGAGGACCATCATCGACACGCCCATGACGGCGTTCGGGGTGCGCAGCAGCAGGCCGAGGATCGTGAAGATCCAGCTCAGCGCGAAGGCGAAGACCAGCAGCAGCGCCACGCCGGCCACCACGCCGAGCACCCCACCGTCCGGCCGGAACCCGATGAGCAGGCCCAGCCCGATGCACATGATCGAGGCGATCGTGTACCGGACGGTGTCACCCAGCAGCGCCCCCACGATCGGTGCCGGACGCCAGATCGGCAGCGACCGGAACCTGTCGAACACGCCCTTGGTGATGTCCGTGTTGAGCGTGTAGCCCGTGTACACGGTCACGATGATGATCGTCTGCACCAGGATGCCCGGCAGCAGGAACTGGATGTAGGCGTCCGTGGAACCCGCGATCGCCCCACCGAACAGGTACGTGAACATCAGCGTGAAGATGACGGGGGAGACCAGCACGTCGAAGAGCTGCTCCGGCACGTGCTTGATCTTCAGCAGGGCCCGCCAGGCGAAGGTCAGCGAGGTCGAGACGGCCGACGGGCGTGCCGGCCGCTCCTCCAGCGCCACGGCCTCGCGCATCGTGGTCGTGCTGATGTCGACGGCGCTCATCGTGCCACCTCCTGCTCGACGGCCGCGCCGTCGCTCGTCTCGTCCGCCGGCAACGGTGCGCCGGTGAGGGTCAGGAACACCTCGTCCAGGCTGGGCTGCCCGAGGGAGAACTCCGGGACGGCGATTCCTGCCTCGCCGAGCGCGGGCAGGACCTGCGCCACGAGGTGGGCTCCGTCGTCGGGCACGCGTGCGCTCAGTGCGTACGGGTCGGTGGGCAGCGTCGGTGCGGTCCCGAGCACCCGCTGGACGACGGCGACGGCCTCGGCGCGCTGTGCGGCGTCGGCGAGGCGGATCTCGACCGCACCCTGGCCGACCGAACGCTTGAGCTCGGTGGACGTGCCCTCGGCGATCAGCTTGCCGTGGTCGATGACGCCGATCCGGTCGGCGAGCTGGTCCGCCTCCTCCAGGTACTGCGTGGTGAGCAGCACCGTGGCGCCGTCGTCGACCAGCACCCGCACGATGTCCCACACCTGGTTGCGCGATCGTGGGTCGAGCCCGGTGGTGGGCTCGTCCAGGAACAGCACACGCGGGGAGAGCACCAGCGACGCGGCGAGGTCGATGCGACGGCGCATGCCGCCCGAGTACGTCTTGACCTGACGCGGGCCGGCGTCGGTCAGGCTGAACGCCTCGAGCAGGCTCGCCACGCGATCGGTGGCGGCCCGCCCGCGGAACCCGTACAGCCGGGCGAGCATGAGCAGGTTCTCGGTGCCCGTCAGGTCCTCGTCCACCGACGCGTACTGGCCGGTGAGCCCGACGGCGCTGCGCACGGCGTCCGCGTCGTGCACGACGTCGTGACCCAGGACGCGGGCGGAGCCGCCGTCGGGCCGCAGGAGCGTGGCGAGCATGCGCACGACCGTCGTCTTGCCCGCGCCGTTGGGTCCGAGCAGGCCGAAGACGCTCCCGGTGGGGATCGTCAGGTCGACGCCGTCGACGGCCTTGGTGGTCTTCTTGCCGGAGGTGAAGTGCTTGACGAGCCCGGTCGCCTGGACGGCGGGACTCGAGTCAGGGGTGTCGGTCATCTCAGGGGTCTCCTCGGTCGCCTCGTCCTCACGTTAGAACCTACGACTCGGTACCGACAGGGAATTCATCGCTCGGCAGACGGGTACCGGTCGTCGTGGCCGATCCCTGTCAGTACAGTGCCGCGCATGCCCCTCACGCGTGTCGATCACCTCGACCCTGCCTACCTCCACCACTGGGTCGCGACCCAGGCCGGCATCGCCCGCACGCCCGGGGTGCAGTACGCCGTGCTCGTCCGGGGCGAGGTCGTGCTCGACGGGGCATGGGGCGTCACCGACCTGACGTCCGGCACCCCGCTGCGCGGCGACCACCTGTTCCGCGTCGCGTCGCACTCCAAGACGTTCACGGCCACCGCCGTCGCGCGCCTCGTGGAGCGAGGAGAGATGCGCCTCGACGACGCGTTGGCCGCTCACGTGCCCGAGCTCGGCGGCTCGCGGGCCGGCGAGGTCACCGTGCGGGAGGCGCTCGGGCACACCGGCGGGCTGCGGCGCGACGGCGAGGACGCCGACTTCTGGCAGCTGGCGGCGCCGTTCCCGGACCGTGCCCACCTGCTCGACTCCGTGCTGACCAGCGGCGACGTGCTCGACCGGGGCGAGGCGTTCAAGTACTCCAACCTCGCCTACGGGCTGCTCGGCCTCGCGATCGAGGCCGTGACCGGCACCCCGTACGCCGAGCACGTGCGCACCGACCTCCTCGAGCCGCTCGGCCTGGCCGACACCCACCCCGAGCTGGACGACGACATCGACCGGCGCGCCGTCGTCGGGCACTCGGCACCCGTGCTCGCCGAGCCCGGCCTGCCCGTCCGGTTCGCCGACGGGCGGCTGCCCGTGGCCGCCGCGACCACCGGAGCGCTCGCTGCCGCCACCGGGTTCTGCTCCACGGCGCGCGACCTGGTCCGGTGGGCCGCCGCGCACTGCGACGGGTCCGACCTGCTGAGCCCGGCGACGCGGCGCCTCCTGCAGCGGGCCGAGTCGGTGGTGGAGCTCCCGGGTGCTCCGCGCCGCGAGTACGGGCTCGGGTTCGAGTCGCGCGAGATCGCCGGCCGGCGCGCCGTCGGGCACTCGGGCGGGTTCCCCGGGCAGATCACCCGGACCTGGTTCGACCCCGAGCGCGGCATCGCCGTCGCCGTCCTGACCAACGCCGTCGACGGGCCCGCCGACCAGATCGCCGGCGGCCTGTTCTCCCTGGTCAGCAAGGCTCTCGGCGATGCCGCCGACGACGGCGGGCCGGCTCGGGCCGGGCAGGCTGCGGCCGCGCACGGCTCGCCCGCACCGCACGCGCTCGACCGGTGGACCGGCTGCTTCGCGAACCTGTGGGGCATGGTGGACGTGGCGCGGCTGGGGGAGCAGCTGTGGCTGATCGACCCGCGCAAGGCCGACCCCTTCGTCGGCGCCGAGGAGCTGTCGGTGGACGGCTCGGTGCTGCGCCCGGCGGTGCACGACGGGTTCGGCCCGGTGGGTGAGGCGATCGAGGTGCTGCGGGACGACGCGGGCGAGGCGGTCGGCGTCGTCGTCGGCGGGATGACGTCGTGGCGCGCGGCGGACTACGAGCGCGAGCGGCGCGCCCAGGCGGAGCCGCTCACCCGCTGACCGTCGTGGCCGCGGTGGGCGTTGTGGGCGCGTCGAGCGCTGCGGCCGCGTCGAGCGCTGTGGGCGCGATTTCTGGCCCGTGATGTCCGCTTTGTCATGGTGTTCGGCCCAGAGATCGCGCCCACAACGCTCGGGGTCAGCGGTCGAGGGGCTCCAGGCGCGGGGCCGGCAAGGGGCGCGGCTCCTCGAGGGTCTGGACGCCCACGGCGTCGGGAGCGAGCAGGCGCATGACGGCGTCGTCGAGGTTCTCGCGGATCGCCGCCTCCAGGGCGTCGGCGTCCCGGGCCTCGAGGAGCTCGACGAGCGGAGCGTGCGACTCGGCGGCGTCCGTGCGCACCGTGTACTCGTCGCTGACGGTGAAGCTGGCGATACGCACCTCGACGATGAGGGTGCTCATCCACTGCTGCAGCCAGGCGTTGCCGCTCGCGGCCACCAGCTCCCAGTGCACGGCGAGGTCCGCCGCCCCGACGCGCAGCGCGTCGTGCGCGGCCTCCGCCTGCACCAGCGCGTCGTGGGCGGAGCGGACGGCGGCGACCTGCTGCTCGCTCGCGCGGTCGACGGCGAGCCGGGCGGCCGTCGTCTCGACCATCGTCCGGGCGGTGTAGAGCGGACGGATGCCGTCCCGACCGATGGTGCGCACCGACAGGCCGCGGCCGGGGGTGGCCACGACGATGCCTTCCGCGACGAGCCGCTGGGCCGCCTCGCGGAAGGCGCCCCGGCTCACGCCGAGCTGACGGGCCATCTCGATCTCCCGCAGGCCGGACCCCACCCGGAGCGCGCCCGAGTAGATCGCGTTGCGCAGCTCGACCGTGATCAGGTCGACGGTGGACGGGCGGGTGACGGGCGAGAGGGCGGGGGCGGTTCCGACCGCGGGGCGAGACGCCGAGGGCATCTGAGCTCCTTCCTAGGTCACGACACGACAACGATCACAGGTCTCCGACGTTTCTGGCGCATGTCGCCGTACGAGTCGACCCGCAGGTAGCGGCAAGATCCCGCCGATTGTGCGATTGTAGGACAATCAGACAGACCGACGTGCAGATTGTCGGGACGTCCATATCGCCGCTACCGTGGCGAATCGTCCACACATCTCAGTCCCGCGCGACTCCAGCAGGCGCCGGGGCCACGGAAGGGAGACTCCCGTGCAGTCCACCAGGACCACGCATCGCCGCCGCGCACTGGCCGCGGCCGGCTCCGTCCTCGCTCTGACCGCCCTGACCGCCTGCTCGAGCGTCGACGACGGAGGCTCCGGCGACGGCGGTGGCGACGGAGAGGGCGGCTCGACGCTCTCCGAGCTCCAGGACGCCGGCGAGATCAACGTCGGCTTCTTCGGCGAGGTGCCCTACAGCTACATGGAGGGCGAGGAGCTCACCGGCGCCACCATCGAGCTCGGCCGTCAGATCTACGGCGAGCTCGGCATCGACACCGTCTCCGGTACCCAGGTCGAGTGGAACGCTCTGATCCCGGGCGTCCAGGCAGACCGGTTCGACGCCGTCAGCGCCGGTATGTCGATCCTGCCCGAGCGCTGCGAGCAGGCCGCCTTCGCCGAGCCCACGATCATGTACACCACCGCGTTCCTCGTCCCCGAGGGAAACCCGAACAACCTGACGGACTGGCAGTCCGTGGAGGGCGGGGACGTCACGGTCGCCGTCACCCAGGGTGCGATCGAGGCCGGCTACGCGGAAGAGACCGACGTCGACGCCATGGAGGTCCCCGACCGCCAGGCAGGCCTGGACGCCGTCATGACCGGCCGTGCCGACGCGTACGCGCTCACCGGCATCTCCCTGCGCGCCCTCGCCGAGGAGACGGACCAGCCCGTGGAGGCCACCGAAGCGTTCGTCGCCACGATCAACGGCGAGCCGCAGATCGGTGCCGGCGCGGAGGTCTTCCGTCAGGAGGACACCGAGCTGCTCGCGGCCTACAACGAGCAGCTCTCCACGATCCTCGCGGACGAGGCCGCCTGGCTGGAGATCATGGAGCCGTTCGGCTTCAGCTCTGCGGAGTTCCCCCCCGAGGGCCTGACGGCCGACGCGCTCTGCGACCCGGAGCAGGACCTCTCCGACCTCGCGGACGAGCTGGGGATGGACTACTGACCGCATGTCCGATGACCTCCAGGCACTGATCGACCGACTTCCCGATCTCGGCACCAGTGTCCTCGTCACTCTGGAGATGACGCTCGGCGGGGCCGTCCTCGCGATGGTCGTCGCCGTGGTCCTCGGATTCGGCTCGCGCACCCGCTCGCTCTGGGTGCGCGGGCCGTCCCGCGTCGTCGTCGAGTTCTTCCGTGGCACGTCGCTCGTGGTGCAGATCTTCTGGATCTTCTACGTGCTGCCGCAGTTCGGGTTCAAGATGGAGGCGCTCGCCGTCGCCGTCGTCGCGCTCGGGCTCAACTACGGCGCCTACGCCTCCGAGGTGGTGCGCGGCTCGATCGAGTCCGTGCCGAAGGGGCAGTGGGAAGCAGCCACCGCGCTCAACATGACGTGGTCCCACAAGGTGCGGCGCGTCATCTTCCCGCAGGCGTGGGCTCTGATGATCCCCATGCTCGCCAACCTGCTGATCCAGCTGCTCAAGGGGTCAGCCCTGGCGTACTACATCACGCTCCACGACCTCAACTTCTGGACGGTCGAGCTGCGCCGGGCCACGGCGGACACCATCTTCAGCTACACCGCCGGCCTCCTCGTCTACTTCGTCATCGCCTACCTGCTCACGTGGGGCATGAACCTGCTCGAGGAACGCGCCAAGCGACGCCTCGGCCGCGGGACCAGGCCTTCCTTGCGCGAGACGTTCGGGCTCAAGCCGCCACCGCTCGTGGAGGCTCCGAAGGTTCCTGAGAGTGGCATGACGACGGGAGGTGGTGCGCGATGAACGACATCTGGGACTGGGAGCGTGCCTGGGAGGTCCTCCCCGAGCTGCTCGAAGGCCTCGTCGTCACCGTCGAGGCCACCGTGATCGGCATGGTCATCGCATCGATCCTCGGGCTCTTCATCGCGCTGGCGATGCGGGCTCCGACGCGGTGGGTGCGGATCCCGCTGCGATTCGTCACCGACTTCATCCGGATGACGCCACTCCTGGTGCAGCTCTCCTTCGTGTGGCTGCTGTCGCCGCCCTGGGTTCCCCTGCTGGCTATCGGGTGCACCGTGCTCGGAGTGCACTACGCGACGTACATGTCCGAGGTGTACCGCGCCGGCATCGAGGCCGTCCCGAGAGGACAGTGGGAGGCCGCGACCGCCCTGAACATGGCACGGGGGCGCACGTGGCGTGCCGTCATCCTGCCGCAGGCCATCCGCAACACCTTGCCCGGCCTGGGCAACTACGCGATCTCGATGTTCAAGGAGACGCCGTTTCTCTTCGCGATCGGCATCGTGGAGATGTACACACGGGCGCAGAGCTTCGGTGCCAACACCTTCTCGTACGTCGAGCCCCTGACGATGGTGGGCCTGCTCTTCCTCGCGGTGAGCTACCCGACGTCGCTGCTGGTGCGCAGGATGGAGATCCGCCTTGCCTGACCTGAACCACTCCCCAGAGAGCCGGACCATGACCACGAATCCGGACGGCACGCCCGTCATCGAGTTCAAGGACGTCGTCAAGCGCTTCGGCGACAACGTCGTCCTGGACGGACTCAACTTCTCCGTCCCGCAGGGACAGCGCATCACGCTGATCGGCCCGTCGGGATCCGGCAAGACGACGATCCTGCGCCTGCTCATGACGCTCGAGGAGCTCAGCGGCGGACTCATCCTCATCGACGGCGACCCGTACACCCACGAGTACCGGGGTGACAAGTGGATCTCCATCCCGGAGAAGCGCCGCCGGGTGGTCCGCAACCGGGTCGGCATGGTGTTCCAGCAGTTCAACCTTTTCCCGAACATGTCGGTGCTGGAGAACATCATCGAGTCCCCCGTCCACGTCCTCGGCAAGTCCAAGGACGAGGCGGTCGCCGACGCCGAGCGGCTGCTCGAGAAGGTCGGGATGACGGAGAAGCGCGACTTCAACACGAACCAGCTCTCGGGCGGTCAGCAGCAGCGCGTGGCGATCGCCCGGGCGCTGGCGATGGACCCGGAGATCCTGCTGCTCGACGAGGTCACCTCGGCCCTGGACCCGGAGATCGTCGCCGACGTCCTCGGGGTCCTGAAGGAGATCGCGGACACCACGGACATCACGATGCTCCTGGTGACGCACGAGATGCAGTTCGCGCGCGAGGTCTCCGACCGCGTGCTCATGTTCGACAAGGGCCAGATCGTCGAGGAGGCCGACCCCGAGACGATGTTCACCAACCCGCGGCACGAACGCACCCAGGAGTTCCTCAAGGCCGTCCTCGGCTGAGGCTCACCAGCACGGCCGACGGCCCGTACCGTCCCTCCGCAGGGACGATACGGGCCGTCGTCGTCCCCGCCCTGGCGTCCGCTGTGGG
>NZ_JALKAT010000058.1:0-10380 GCF_023015685.1 Isoptericola sp. S6320L | reverse complement strand
GGACCGGGCGCCGACGACGAGGGCTCTGCCACGCCTCGGCGGCAGAACCATTCAGGAGGTCAGCCGCACGTCACGGACCCGTAGGCGGCGTCGATCACCCCCACGGCGTCACGGGCCTCGACCGTCACGCTCACGCTGCCGGCGTCCAGTGCACGGCTGTGCGCCGCGAAGGGACGGGACATGCTTCCGCCCGCCTTCAGGTGCGGGTGGTGCTTGGTGCCGTACGCGGTCGACACGTCGACCGCGACGGGCGCGTCCTCACCGTTGACGACGTCGACCACGAGCCGCGCGTTGACACCGACGCACTGCGCGGACACGTCGACCGTCACGGCCACCTCGGGCTCCGGGGCGACCGCCTCGGAGAACCGCCACCAGTCCGCCTCGAGCAGGTCCTCGCCGGACGGCCCCTGATATGTCAGGTAGACGTCGTGCACCCCGACCGCACCGTCGAGCGCTGCATCGACCTCGGTCCACTCCCCGACAGGTCCGTCGACGGCGACCGTTCCGACGAGCGGGCCGTCGCGGCCGTCGAGACGCACCTCGATCCGGGCTCCTTCGACGAGCGGCCGGACGCGAGCGGTGATCTCCGCGGCGCCGCTCTCGCCGAAGTCCACCGACGACAGCGCCGACCAGTCACCGGCGTCGACGTCCTCGACCACGAGGTTCGGGGCCCCCGCACCGAACTCGGCGGAACCGTCCGTGACCTTCGCGGTCGCCAGACCCTGCTGCCAGCCGAAGGTCTCGGCCTCGACCGCACGGTACGGGTCGAAGTCCTGGACCTGGTCGGGCCCCGCGTAGTCGCCCACCACCTGCTCGATGGTGCCGTCCTCGCGGAAGGACAGCTCCTGGATGTGCGGGCTGCGGAAGCCCTGCGTGGAGTTCCCCGTGATGCGCTTGTTGAGGGTCGGGGCGTGGTACGTCATGTAGTACGTCCCGTCGAGCTCGAACACCGACTGGTGGTTGTTCCCGCCGGTACCCGCCCCGAAGAACTGGGACTGGTTCGGGAAGAGCACGCCGGCGTACTTCTCCCGGGGGAACGACGTCGGGTCGTCGGAGATCATGTAGCCGATCTGGCCGCCACCCGGGTACCCGGGTGCGGGCGTCTGCGAACCACCGAAGTCGGGCCCACCGAAGTGCGACGAGTACGAGAGGTAGTACAGCCCCTCCCGCTCGAACACGTGCGCCGCCTCGAACGCCACGGGGGCGTCCACGACCTCGGCCGTGCCCTCGGTGCTGACCATGTCGTCGCCGAGCCCGATGACCCGCAGGTTCTTCGGGTTGTTGTAGCGCTCCTCGTCCGGCATGTCCGTCGACGCGGGCCCGCCGCCGAAGTACAGGTACGGCGAACCGTCGACGTCCACGAACGGCGCCGGGTCGAACTTCCACGCGACGTCCTCGGCACCCGGGGTCGACCCGTCGATCAGCAGGCTGTCCCGCTCGCTGGTCCACGGTCCCAGGGGGGACTCACCGGTGATGACGTTGCTGGAGCCGCCGCCGTTGGCGTAGTAGAGGAAGTACTTCTCCTCACCGTCCACGACCTTCTTCGCCATGCCCGGTGCCCAGGAGTTGTTGGTGAACGGCGCGACGCCGTCCGGACCGGCGACCTGGATCTCACCGTGGTCGGTCCAGTTGACCAGGTCCTCCGAGGAGATCACCGTCAGCTGGTTGATGTCGCCGTAGTTGATCTGCGACGACACGCCGGTCGCCGGGTCCGGGTCGTAGGACTGGGTGTCGTTGGTCAGGTACAGGTAGACCCGCCCGTCGTCCACGAAGCCGAACGCGTCGGCACCGAACTTGTGCGAGATGAGCGGATTGTGCTCGCCGGGGTTCTTGCCCACCACCTCGATCGTCGTCGACGCCGGCGGCGGGGGTTCCGCGCCGACGACGGACACCTCGTCGAGGACGAAGTTCATGAGATGCGTGGCCGGGTCGGCCGCCGGGTCTGCCGTCCACGGCGTCTCGAAGAACAGCCGCGCCGTGGAGACGTCCTGCGTCGTGGGGATCGTGAAGGTCCCCTCGATCGTGGCCCACTCCCCGTTCGTCGCGACGGTGTCGACCAGGTTGGTGTAGCTGCCGCCGCCGTAGTGCATGGTGGCGAAGAACTGCTTCGTGGTGGGCGAGGCCTCGTCGTCGTACTTGAGGCGGGCGGAGAGCTCGTAGGTCTCGCCGGCCTGGACCTTCCCGCTCAGGTCCTGCATCGGACCGGAACCCGTCGTGGCCCGGTCGGTCGTCAGCGCCGCCGAGCTGCCGGCGGACGCGTCGGCCGTGATCGAGAGCTCGCCGGCATCCGTCGCGTTGCCGTCGTTGACGAACCAGTGGGCCGTACCGTCCTCGAACCCGCCGTTGAGGATGAGCTCCTCGTCGGCGGCGAAGGACGGGGTCGTGACGATCGCCGCCGAGAGCAGCGCAGCCGTCGCGACTCCCGACATCGTGGTCCGGAGACGTCGTCGTCTCCGTACGGACTGTGTCATCAGTTCCTCCTCATCGTGGTGGTGTTGCTGGATCGAGCGCACGAACGGGCGTCCTCTCCGGCACCGCGCTCATACGTGGCGAGCGGCCGGTCGTCGGGTGCGCGGCCCTCGGCCGCTGCACGCACGAGGCGTCGCGCCGTTGCTGGGGCAGGTGAGCAGAGCATCGGTCTCGCTTCCTCATCGTTGAGTGCGATCCGGGGCTCCATCGCCCCGAGACCTTGTGAGCGCTAACATCTACGCGTCGGGTTCTCTGATGTTCTTGTCCCGGACGTCCGCAGCCCGGCGTCGGCGGCCGGGTCCACCCGGCCGCCGACGGACGGACGCTAGGTACGCCGCAGGGTGAGCACCCGCTGGAGAACCACGAACACCAGCAGGAGCGCGCCGATGACGATCTTGGTCCACCACGACGACAGGGTGCCCTCGAACGTGATGATGGTCTGGATCAGCCCGAGCACCAGGACGCCGAGCACGGAGCCCAGCACGAACCCGGTGCCGCCCGTGAGCAACGTGCCACCGATCACGACGGCGGCGATCGCGTCGAGCTCCATCGCCACACCGGTCAGCGAGTAGCCGGACCGCGAGTACATCGCGAACAGCAACCCGCCCAGCCCGGCGCAGGTGCCCGAGACGACGTAGACGAGCACCTTGGTCCGCGCGACCGGCAGACCCATCAGCCGGGCCGACTGCTCGCCGCCGCCGATCGCGTACACCGTGCGCCCGAACTGCGTGTAGTGCAGCAGGAAGAACGCGAGCGCCACGACGACCAGGGAGACCACCACGCTGGAGGTCATGCGCCACTGCCCGCCCACCCAGGTGTCCCAGCCGGCGATGGCCACGAAGGTCTCGTCGGTGATCGGGATCGACTCGGGGGCGATGACGAAGCAGAGTCCGCGGGCGAAGAACATGCCCGCCAGGGTCGCGATGAACGGCTGGACGTCGAAGACGTGGACCATCAGTCCGATGAGGAGCCCGATGACCGACCCGATCAGCACCACCGCCGGCAGGACCACGGCCGCGGGCACCCCCGCGTCCAGCAGGTACGCGGCGCTGACCGCGGACAGCGCCAGGACCGCGCCGACGGACAGGTCGATGCCGCCGGTCAGGATGACGAACGTCATGCCGACCGCGAGCACGATGAGGAACGAGTTGTTGATGAACAGGTTCGCCAGCACGCCGGCGGACAAGAAGTTCTCGTAGCGGGCACCGCCGATCACGAGGATCAGGGCGAGCACCACGAACGTCCCGACGACGGGCATGTAGCGCCGGTCGATGCGCAGCCGCCGGGCGATCGCCCGCAGCCGCGGCTCCTCCTGGCGGGGCCGGGACGGTCCGGGCGAGCCGGCCGTGGACTGTTCAGGGGCGACGGCGGCCATCAGGCGGCCACCTCCTCGGGTCGGGCGGTCCGCTGCCGCGCGCGGGCGGCGAACCTCTCGCGGATGCGGGGGGACTGCAGGAGCGTCACGGCGATCACGACCAGCGCCTTGAACAGCGGAGTCACCAGCGGCGAGATCCCCACGATGGTGACGGTCAGGGTCAGCGTGGTGATGATCAGGACGCCGACGAGCGTGCCGGAGAGCGAGAACTTGCCCCCCTGCAACGACGTACCGCCGATGACGACGGCCAGGATGGCGTCGAGCTCGATGAACAGGCCGGCGTTGTTGGCGTCGGCCGCCATCACGTTGGACGCGAGGATGAGACCCGCCAGGCCGGAGAAGAGTCCCGACAGGGCGAAGACGGTCCACACGATCGTGCGCGCCTTGACGCCCGCGAGCTGGCTCGCCGCCGGGTTGATGCCCACGGACTCGACCAGCATGCCCAGCGCGGTGCGCCGCGTGAGCAGCGCCACCAGGAGGAATACCCCGCCGGCCACCAGCGTGGCGACCGGCAGCCCGAGCCAGAAGCCGGAGCCGAGGGTCTTGAACGGCGCGCTCGTGACGGTGGTGATCTGCCCCTCCGTGATGAGCATGGCGATCCCCCGGCCCGCCGTCATGAGGATGAGCGTCGCGATGATCGGCTGGATGCCCACCACCGAGACGAGGAACCCGTTCCACACGCCGAGCACCAGGGAGACCCCGAGCGCGATGGCGATCGCGAGGAGCACCGTGGACACGGACCCCGGGTCCGGCGACGTCGCGATGAAGCTCAGCGAGAGCGCCCCCGAGATGGCGACCACGGCGCCCACCGACAGGTCGATGCCGCGCGTCGCGATCACCAGCGTCATGCCGAGCGCCACGAGCATCAGGGGTGCGGCGTTGCGCAGGATGTCGATCGGTGCCCCGAAGAGGTGACCGTCCAGCACCGTCACCGCGAGGAAGTCCGGCCGGTAGACCGTGTTGGCGACCAGCAGCGCGATCAGCGCCGCGACGGGCCAGAACAGGGCGTGCCGCGTGATCTCACGCATCAGTGGTCTCCTCCGCTCGCGATGAGACCGACGACCTCGTCGACCCCCACGTCCTCACCATTGACGATCTCGGCCACCTTCGCCCGGTCGCGCATGACGGCGATCCGGTGGCTCAGCCGCAGGACCTCCTCCAGCTCGGCGGAGATGAAGACCACGGCCATGCCCTCCCCCGCCAGCTCGGCGACCAGCTTCTGGATCTCGGCCTTGGCGCCGACGTCGATACCGCGCGTCGGCTCGTCCAGGATCAGCAGCTCCGGGGCCGTGGCGAGCCAACGAGCCAGCAGCACCTTCTGCTGGTTGCCCCCGGACAGGTTGCGCAGCAGGGCGTCCGGGTCGGCGGGGCGGATGTTGAGCGCCGCGACGTACTTGTCGACGATCTCGTCGACCTGCCGGCCCGGCAGGCGCCGCATCCAGCCGCGACCCGCCTGCAGGCCGAGGACGATGTTCTCGCGCACGGTCAGGTCGCCCACGACGCCCTCGGCCTTGCGGTCCTCCGAGGAGAAAGCGATGCCGCGGGAGATCGCCGCCCGCGGGTTGCGGAGCGGTGCCGGGGCGTCCTTGATGCGCGTCGTGCCGCTGTCGGCCCGGTCGGCTCCCGCGAGCAGGCGCGCCACCTCGGTGCGCCCGGACCCGAGGAGGCCGGCGAGGCCCACTACCTCGCCCGAGTAGACGTCGAGGTCGAACGGCTGCACGCTGCTCTTGCGGCCCAGGCCGACGGCCTGGAGGTACGGCGTCGAGCCCCGCTCGATCTCCACGGTGCGGTCCGTGCTCACGTGCAGGTCCTCCAGGACCTCCATCGACCGCCCGATCATCGTCGAGACGAGCTCGACGCGGTCGGTCGCCGCGGTCGCGTACTCGCCGACGAGCCGGCCGTTGCGCAGCACCGTCATCCGGTCCGAGATCTCGTAGACCTGCTCGATGAAGTGCGACACGAACAGGATGGCCACCCCCTCGTCGCGCAGGCGCCGCATGACGGCGAAGAGCTGCGCCACCTCCCCGGCGTCGAGGCTCGAGGTGGGCTCGTCGAGGATGAGGACCTTCGCCTCGACGACCATCGCCCGGCTGATCGCCACGAGCTGCTGCAGGGCGATCGAGTGCGCTCCGAGGGAGGACGCCGGGTCGATGTCGAGGCCCATCGTGGCCAGGTGCCGGGCGGCCTCGCGCCGGGTGGCACGCCAGTCGATGGCGCCCAGCCGCCGGGGCTCGTTGCCCAGCATGATGTTCTCCGCGACGGTCAGGTTCTCGCAGAGGTTGACCTCCTGGTAGACCGTCGCGATGCCCGCGTCCTGGGACTCGCCCGGACCGGAGAAGCGGTGGGACCTGCCGTCGACGAGGATCTCGCCGGCGTCGATGCCGTAGACGCCGGTGAGCGCCTTGATGAGGGTCGACTTCCCGGCACCGTTCTCGCCCATCAGGGCGTGGACCTCACCCGGGAACAGGCGGAGATCGACCTGGTCGAGCGCCTTGACGCCGGGGAACTCGATCGAGATCCCCGTCATCTCGACGACAGGCCGCTCCGCGGTCTCGGAGCTCGTCATCGTTGACCTTCCGTGGATCGCGGCGGGGTGCGTCCGCACCCCGCCGCGGGTTCGAGGGGTGACCCCGGCGGGACGGGCCGGACCCGTTCCGCCGGGGTGCCTGTCAGTACTGGCGGTCGGGCAGGGCCTCGGCCGCCGCCTCCTGGTCGAAGGCCAGGTCCTCGACCACGATGCGCTTCTCGACCTCTTCGCCCGCGACGACCTTCTGGGCGATCTCCGCGAGGTCCGGGCCGAGCAGCGGGTTGCACTCGACGATGTAGTTGATCTTGCCGTCGGCGAGCGCCTGCATGCCGTCCTTGACCGCGTCGATCGTGATGATCTTGATGTCCTCGCCCGGGACCATCCCCGCGGCCTCGATCGCCTCGATCGCGCCCAGGCCCATGTCGTCGTTGTGGGCGAAGACCAGGTCGATGTCGTCGTACTTCTGCAGGAAGCCCTCCATCACCTGCTTGCCCTCGGTGCGGGTGAAGTTGCCCGTCTGCGAGTCGATGACCTCGATGTCGCTGCCCTCGATCGCGGCGGCGAAGCCCTCCTTGCGGTCGATCGCCGGCGCGGAGCCCGTCGTACCCTGCAGCTCGACCATCTTGTAGCCCTCGCCGTCGTACTGCTCGACGGCCCACTCACCGGCCATCTCGCCCTCGAGGACGAAGTCGGAACCGATGAACGACTCGTAGAGGGTGTCGTCCTGGGAGTCGACGGCACGGTCGGTGAGGATCACGGGGATGTCCGCGGCCTGCGCCTCCTGGAGGACCGGGTCCCAGCCGCTCTCGACCACCGGAGAGAACGCGATGACGTCCACGCCCTGCGCGATGTAGGACCGGATCGCCTGGATCTGGTTCTCCTGCTTCTGCTGTGCGTCGGAGAAGCTGAGGTCGAACCCGTTCTCCGCCGTCAGGGTGTCCTGGATGGACTTGGTGTTCGCCGCGCGCCAGCCGGACTCCGCGCCGACCTGCGAGAAGCCGATCGAGATGACGTCGTCGCCCTCGGCCATCTCCTCCTCGCCGCTCGCGGTCTCCTCGCTCGAGCCGGACGGGGCCTGCTCGCTGCTGCAGGCGGCCAGGGTCAGCATCGCCGCCGCCGACACGGCCGCCACCGTGCCGCGCATCCACATCTTCCGTGTCATGTGTGTTCTCCTCCTCGAGACGCCAGGCCACCGGTGCTCCCGGTCCGCGGGTCAGCTCCGACCCTTGGCTTGTGACCGCTAACATAGCGCAGATGTGACCGGTCACAAAGAGGCCTGAGCGCACAACACATCACGATCCCGTAACAGCGACGGGTCAGCCCGCGCCGTCGGCGGCCGGCCCGTCCAGCTCGGCCGCGATCATCTCGACGATGGTGTCGACGGTGACGCCGGGCCCGTTGCTCAGCTCGCCGATCTTCTCCCGGTCCTTGAGGACCACGATGCGGTCGCTGAGCCGGACCACCTCGTCGAGCTGGGAGGAGATGAAGACGACTGCGACCCCCTCGCCGGCCAGCTTGGCCACACGGCGCTGGATGTCCAGCTTGGCGGCGATGTCGATGCCGCGGGTCGGCTCGTCGAGGATCAGGACGTGCGGCCGGGTGGCCAGCAGGCGAGCCAGCATGACCTTCTGCTGCGTCCCGCCCGACAGCTCGCCGGCCGGTCGGTCCAGGTCCTCGTGCGACAGGCGCAGGGCGTCGAGGTACGTGTCCACCACCGCCTCCTGCTCGGCGCGGGACAGGGGCCGGGTCCAGCCCCGGAGCGCCTGCAGCGCCAGGACGATGTTCTCGCGCACCGTCAGCCCGGCGACGATCCCTTCGTTGCGCAGGTTCTCGCTCGACACCGCGATCCGGTGCCGCAGCGCGGCCGCCGGGCCACGCAGCTGCACACGGGCACCGTCGAGCCACAGCTCGCCCCGGTCGGCGCGCTCCACCCCGCTCATCAGGCGGGCGAGCTCGGTGCGACCCGAGCCGCGCAGACCGGCGAACCCGACGACCTCCCCCCGGACGAGGTCGACGTCGGTGGGCTCGAGCGTCCCGTGGCGTCCGATCGACGTCGCCCGCAACGCCACCTGGCTCGAGCCCGCGTAGTGGTGCGACAACCGCTGGGAGTGCAGCGCCTGCAGCGCGTCGATGTCCTCGCCGATCATCTTCGAGATCAGCTCGGCCCGCTCGACCTCCGCCGTGCAGTACTCGGCCACGACCCGGCCGTCCCGCAGGACCGTCATCCGGTTGCTCACCTCGAAGACCTGCTCGAGGAAGTGCGAGACGAACAGGATCGCCACCCCCTGGTCGCGCAGGCGGCGGACCACGCCGAGCAGCTGGGCGGCCTCCGCCTCGTCGAGGCTCGACGTGGGCTCGTCGAGCACGAGGACCCGCGGCTCCAGGACGATCGCCCGGGCGACGGCCACGAGCTGCTTGGTCGCCGGCGACAACGCCTCCAGGGGAGTCCGCAGGTCGACGTCCTCGATGCCCAGCGTGGCCAGCGCGGCCGCGGCGCGCTCCCGGCACCTCGCCCACCTGATGCCGAAGCGCCCACGCACCTCGTGACCGATCATGATGTTCTCCGCCACGGACAGGTGCGGGCTGAGGTGCGACTCCTGGAAGACGGTCGCGATGCCCTCCGCCCGGCTGCGCGCGACGCCCGTGGGCGTCAGGGGCACGCCGTCGACGAGGATCCGGCCGGCCACGATCGGCACCGTCCCCGTCAGCGCACCGATGAGGGTGGACTTCCCGGCGCCGTTCTCCCCCATGAGCGCGTGCACCTCGCCCGGCCGCAGGACCAGGTCTGCCGCGTCGAGCACGCGGACACCCGCGTACTCCACCGTGATCCCGTGCATCTCGACCACCGGCGCCGCCGGCTGCTCCACCGGTGCCGTCCGCGCCGCCATCAGTCGCCCTTCCGCGGCGGCGCGCTCGACGCGCGCTCGACGATCTCGGCCGGGATGCGGGTCAGCTCCGGGATCTCACGCTCCTCGATGGCGGCCCGCAGGACGTCGACCACCGAGACACCGAGCGCGTCGAAGTTCTGTCGCACGGTCGTCAGCGGAGGGATGACGTGTCGCGCCAGCGGGATGTCGTCGAACCCGACGACACTGACGTCGTCGGGCACCGAGAACCCCCGCTCGTGCAGGCCGTGGACGAGCCCCACGGCCATCTCGTCGTTCGCGACGAAGACCGCCGTGTACTCGGGGAGCTCGCGGATCCCGCGCGCGAAGTCGTAGGCGAAGTCGGCCGTCCAGTCGCCGACGACGATCGGGCGCTCGCGCAGGCCCCACGACTTCGCCCGGGCCCGGAAGGCCCGTTCGCGCGTCCTGGCGTCGAGCCAGTCGAGCGGACCGGCCAGGTGCAGGATGTCACGGTGCCCCAGCGAGACCAGGTGGTCGACGGCGAGCGCCGTCCCGGCCTGCTGGTCCACCGTCACCGTGAGGAACGTCGGGTCCTTGTCGGGCTTGACGACGAGCACGGGGACACCGACGGCGATGCGCCGCAGCGCCGCGATCGACGACGACCGCGGCGCGACGACGCACAGCGCCTCGATGCCCAGCGCGATGAGGTGGTCGACGGCCTCCTGCGGGCTGATCTCCTCACCGGCGCGCAGGAGGACCGAGCTGACCTCGTAGCCCGAGGCACGGGCGGCGGACTCGACGGCGTACAGCGTGCTGGTCGGGCCGAACGTCATCGCGCTCTCCACCAGGACGCCGATGCGGCGGCTGCGCTGGGTGGCGAGGGCTCGCGCCGTCATGCTGGGGCGGTAGCCGAGCTCCTCGATGGCCTCCTCGACGCGACGCCGGGTGGCCTCCCGGATGTTGGGGTGGTCGTTGAGCACCCGCGACACGGTCATGTGGGACACGCCGGCGAGCTGCGCGACCTGCCGGATGTTCGGCTTGTCGACACCGGGACTCGCCATGAGGCCTCCATCGGATTCCGCCGGACGGCCGACGGGCGGCGCGGCGACCACAGGATACCGCCGGCAGCGAACGACCCCACGCCCACCCCCCGGTTGTGGGTG
>NZ_JALKAT010000057.1:0-11103 GCF_023015685.1 Isoptericola sp. S6320L | reverse complement strand
GCCGCGTTCAAGTCCCGCTCCAAGGCGCGCATCGAGGAGGTCCGCCAGCAGGCCGGCACCGTGTTCCTCGTGAGCCACTCGATCTCCACGATCGAAGCCATGTGCACCCGCGTGCTGTGGATGCACCAGGGCCGGCTCGTCATGGACGGACCGGTCGAGGAGGTCACCGCGGCCTACAAGACGTTCATCCGTGCGCACCGCCACCAGGGCTAGCCCTGGCAGACCCCGCACCAGAACAGGTTGCGACCGGCCAGCTCCTTGAGCAGCACGGGGGCGCCACAGACGCGGCACGGCAGCCCGTCGCGGTGGTAGACGTAGAACGCCTGCTCCGACGCCACCGCCCCGGCGTCGCCGTCGGTGTTCTGGCGTGGACGACGCTGCGGGGCCCGCGCCCCGGCGTCTGCGGGCTCGGACCGGTGCTCGGGCCGCGTGGTGACGATCCGGCCGGTGTCCGCGCCGTCGCGCATCAGGACGACGAGGTCGTCCCACAGGGCCCCGAGGACCTCCGCCGGCACCTCGCGTCCGGGGACGAGCGGGTCGACGCCGGCCCGGAACAGGACCTCCGCACGGTAGATGTTGCCGACCCCGGCGACCACGGCCTGGTCCATGAGCTGCTGCCCGACGGTCACGCGCGACCTGCGCACGCGCTCGACGAAGGCGTCTCGCGCCGCGTCCAGGGAGCCTCGGCCGCCGTCGGCCCGGATCGGGTCCGGACCGAGCCGCGCCTCGACGCCCGCCTTCTCGGCCGGCGTGAGCACCTCGCAGGCGGTCGGACCGGTCAGGTCCGCCACGGCGTGCCTGCCGAGCAGACGGACCCGTACCGCCCCGCGCGGCTCCGGCACGGTCCACTCCCCCGCCGACGGCTCGGGCACCGGGAGCGAGTCCCGCTCCCCGATCCGGCGCCGCGGCGCGCCGATGGCGTGCACGACGTCGGTGCTCGCGTCACCGGCGAACGTCCACGCCCCGTAGAGGCCGAGGTGTACCCGGAGCCAGTGCTCCGGCTCGGCCGCCTCGTCGGCCGGCCCGGGGGCGAACCCGACGAAGAGCTGCTTGCCCCACGCCTCGGCCGCGACGACCGTGGCGCCGTCGAGCAGCGACGCCCCGGCAGCGAACCGGCCCTGGGGGCTGGTGACGCGCACCGGGCTGCCGGCGAACAGCTCGCGCAGGAGCCTGGCGAGCCGGTGGACGGTGTGCCCCTCGGGCACGTCAGGCGGTGGTTCGCGACGCCTCGTAGGCGGCGAGCTGGTCGATCCGGCGCTGGTGGCGGGCGTCGCCCGAGAAGGGCTCGGCGACGAAGGCCTCGACCAGCGCGGTGGCCTCCTCCAGCGAGTGCATGCGCCCACCGACGGCGACGACGTTCGCGTCGTTGTGCTGCCGGCCGAGCGTGGCCGTCTCGTGAGACCAGGCCAGCACCGCGCGCACGCCGGTCACCTTGTTCGCCGCGATCTGCTCGCCGTTCCCGGACCCGCCGATGACGATGCCCAACGACCCGGGCTCCGACACGACGGCCTCGCCGGCGGCGAAGCAGAACGACGGGTAGTCGTCCTGGGCGTCGTACTCGTGGGCACCGTGGTCGACGACGTCGTGCCCGGCGGCGCGCAGGTGGTCGACGAGGTGGGACTTGAGCTCGAATCCGGCGTGGTCGGCGGCGATGTGCAGGCGCATGACCCCATTCTCACCCACGCGCGGGTACGCCTGCCGACCCGTCTCACCGGCCTGCTCCACGGAGGCCGGCTGCTGGTGCGTACGCTGGCGCCATGACGACCGACGCGACCGGGCTGCGGTCCGGCATCGACACATCAGCACTCGACGAGGGCGTACGCCCGCAGGACGACCTGTTCCGCCACGTGAACGGCCGCTGGCTCGACGCGCACGAGATCCCGGCCGACCGCTCCATGGACGGGGCCTTCCGTGCGCTGCACGACGCCGCCGAGGAGCAGGTCCGGGAGATCATCACCGACGCGGGCGACGCGGCCCTGCGCGGTGCGGCGACCGGCTCCCAGGCACAGGTCGGCGCCCTGTACGCGAGCTTCATGGACACCGAGCGGATCGAGGCGCTGGGCACCTCTCCCGTGCGCGACGAGCTCGCGGCGATCAAGGAGGCGACCGACCGGGCGTCGCTCGCCCGCGTGCTCGGCACGCTGCAGCGCACCGGGGGCGGCGGCGCCGTCGGGTTCTACGTCGACAACGACGCCAAGGACCCCGAGACGTACGTGACGTACTTCGTCCAGGGCGGCATCGGCCTGCCCGACGAGGCGTACTACCGGGAGGAGCAGTACGCGCCGATCCGCGCCCGCTACACCCCGCACGTCGCGCGGATGCTCACGCTCGCGGGCGTGGGGCAGGACGCCTGGGGGACGACGGCGGACGACGCGGCCGAGCGGGTCGTCGCCCTCGAGACGCGGCTCGCCTCCCACCACTGGGACGTCGTGCGGGACCGCGACGCCACCGAGACGTACAACCCGACCACGTTCGGCGAGCTGGTCGCCTCGGCCCCCGGCTACGACTGGGCCGGCTGGGCCGAGGCGCTCGGCGCACCGGAAGGCTCCCTCGACGCCCTGGTGGTGCGCGAGCCCTCGTTCGCCACCGGCTTCGCCGCGCTGTGGGCGTCGGCCGACCTCGACGACTGGAAGCTCTGGGCCGCCTACCACCTGATCACGGCCCGCGCGCCCTACCTGGCCGACGCCGTCGTCGAGGCGAACTTCGACTTCTACGGCCGCACGCTGTCCGGCGCCCAGGAGGTGCGCGAGCGCTGGAAGCGGGCCGTCACGGTGGTGCAGGGCGCGCTCGGCGAGGCCGTCGGCCAGGAGTACGTGGCCCGCCACTTCCCGCCCACGCACAAGGACCGCATGGACGAGCTCGTCTCGTACCTCGTCGCGGCCTACCGCGAGTCCATCCAGGAGCTCGACTGGATGACCGACGAGACCAAGCAGCGCGCGCTGACCAAGCTCGAGAAGTTCACCCCGAAGGTGGGCTACCCCGTGAAGTGGCGCGACTACTCCGGCCTCGAGATCGTCGCCGACGACCTCGTCGGCAACGTCCGGCGCGCGCACGCGTTCGAGCAGGACTACGAGCTGGGCAAGATCGGGCGACCTCTGGACCGCGACGAGTGGTTCATGACGCCGCAGACCGTCAACGCCTACTACAACCCGGGCATGAACGAGATCGTCTTCCCCGCGGCCATCCTGCAGCCGCCGTTCTTCGACCCGGAGGCCGAGGACGCTGTGAACTTCGGCGGGATCGGCGCGGTCATCGGTCACGAGATCGGCCACGGGTTCGACGACCAGGGCTCGAAGTACGACGGCGACGGGCGCCTCGAGGACTGGTGGACCCCGACCGACCGGGCGGAGTTCGAGCAACGGACCAAGGCGCTCGTCGACCAGTACGGCGCGTTCCGGCCCGCGCAGCTCACCGGGGACGACGCGTACGTCAACGGGGCACTGACGATCGGCGAGAACATCGGCGACCTCGGCGGGCTCTCCATCGCGATCAAGGCGTACCGGATCGCCCTCGGCGGGTCCCTGGACGACGCGCCGGTGATCGACGGGCTCACCGGCCTCCAGCGCGTGTTCCTCGGCTGGGCGCAGGTGTGGCAGGCCAAGGGCCGCGACGAGGAGATCGTGCGCCGGCTGGCCACCGACCCGCACTCGCCGAACGAGTTCCGGTGCAACGGCGTCGTGCGGAACCTCGACGAGTACTACGCGGCGTACGACGTCGCGGCGGACGACGCGCTGTACCTCCCGGCCGAGGAGCGGGTCCGGATCTGGTGACCGGTCCGGCGTCGGGGCCGGTCAGTAGGTCCCGACGCCGGCCCGTGCCAGCGAGAAGCCCTTGCCGGTCGGGTCGTGCTGGCAGTACATGCCGTCCTGCTCGCTGGAGCACGTGAAGTCGCCCTCGGTCACGGACTCGCCGTAGGGCACCTCGTCCAGCTTCTTCGGGGCCTTATTGGGCTTGTCGGCACCCGCGACGCACGGCAGCGCGACCTTCCCCTGGCCGTCGAGGGTCACCACGTAACCGGTGGTCCCGTCGCAGCCCTCCACCGGGGCGGGCTGCTGGTTCAGCTCGGCGATGGCGCACGACACCTGGTTCTCGAACACCTCGCACGAGATGTTGCGCGACGGCGAGGCGAACGTGCTGACCGACGCGCCCGGGTCGCCGCCCGCCGCGTCCTGCCCGCCGTCGCCCTCGGCGTCGTCCTGCGCTTCCTGGCTCGTGCCGGCGCTGGGCTGCGCGGCGGCGTCCACGGGCGCCAGGTCGGAACCGCCCAGCACGTTGACCGCGAACACGACCGCCACGACGATCAGGATCGCGTCCGCCGCGATGAACGCGATCCAGCCGGGCGTCAACCGCTTCCCCCGGCGCTTCCCGGCCGGCGTCGTCGGGTGCTGCGCGGTCCCGGGGGGCGGCGTGGGCTGCTGGTAGGCGTACTGCTGCGGCGTGTAGCCGTACTGCTGAGGAGGCCCCTGCGGCGGCTGCTGGTGGTGCGCCTGCTCGTACACGGGCTGCTGGTAGACCGCCGGCTGGTAGGCGGGCTGCCGCACCGGCGCGGTGTACTGCGGCTGCTGCGGGGCCGACGCGGGCTGGGGCTGCTGCACCTGGGTGGGCGCGGCCTCAGCCCGGCCCGGAGCCGGCGGGATCGGTGCGTGCGGGCTCGGCGCGGGCGACGGCGAGCCCGTCGCCCGGGCGTCGGGCGGGGTGCCGGGAGCGAACGACGGCGGGGCCGCCGCAGCGGACGGGCGGCGCACGGGTTCCCGCGACGAGTCGTCGCCGTAGCCCTGCGAGGCAGGGCCGGGCGGCGGCGGGGGCGGCGGCACGTTGCCGGACATCTGGACTCCCTCCCGGGACGGTCGGCCGCTACGACCGGCCGACGCGCTGACGCGCACAGCGCAGGATGTCACGACCAGGTCTCGTCCGTCGAACCTGCACCTCCGGCCGGTCGCGGGCCGACGCGCACGTGACGGCTCGGCGGCGCCGCGGAAAGGCGGGGAAAGGGTTCGGCACGCCGGGTCCGAGGTGGCATGATCGACGCACGCGACCGCGACGACCTCGTGGTCGGCGCCACCCGTCACCGTCCCAGGGAGCACCCGTGCCCGGAGAGAACCTGACCCGCGTCGAAGCGATCGAGCGCGCCCGGGTCATCACCACCGTCGAGTCGTACGCCGTCGACCTCGACCTGACCACCGGTCCGGAGACGTTCACGTCCACGACCGTCATCCGGTTCTCCGCGGTCGAGGGAACGGGCACGTTCGTCGACCTGGTCGCCCCGGTCCTGCGCGAGGTGACGCTCAACGGGCGGTCGCTCGACGTCACGCAGGTCTTCGCCGACTCCCGCATCGCGCTCGAGGATCTCGCCGCCGAGAACGAGCTGCGCGTCGTCGCCGACTGCGCCTACATGAACACCGGGGAGGGCCTGCACCGGTTCGTCGACCCGGTCGACGGCGAGGTCTACCTCTACACGCAGTTCGAGGTGCCCGACGCCCGGCGCGTCTTCGCCACGTTCGAGCAGCCGGACCTCAAGGCGCCCTTCCAGCTCACCGTGACGGCCCCGGCCGCGTGGCACGTCGTGTCGAACCAGCCCACGCCGGAGCCCACGCCCGCCGAGCACGCCACCGAGCCCGCGGTGGAGGCCGCCCGCTGGGAGTTCGAGCCGACGCCGCGCATCTCCACCTACCTCGCGGCGCTCGTCGCCGGTCCGTACGCCGTGGAGCGCGGCGAGGTCACGTCGTCCGACGGCCGCACGATCCCGCTGGGCGTCTTCTGCCGCTCGTCGTTGTCCGAGCACCTCGACGCCGAGGCGATCATGACGACGACGCGCCAGGGCTTCGCCTTCTACGAGGAGACGTTCGGCGTCCCGTACCCGTTCGACAAGTACGACCAGCTGTTCGTGCCCGAGTACAACATGGGCGCGATGGAGAACCCGGGCTGCGTCACCTTCACCGAGTCCTACGTGTTCCGCTCCCAGGTCACCGACGCCGTCCGCGAGCGGCGCGTCGTGACCGTGCTGCACGAGCTCGCCCACATGTGGTTCGGCGACCTGGTCACCATGAAGTGGTGGAACGACCTGTGGCTCAACGAGTCCTTCGCCGAGTACGTCTCCACGCTCGCCACGGCCGAGGCCACGGAGTGGGAGGCCGCCTGGACCACCTTCAACGCGATGGAGAAGACCTGGGCCTACCGCCAGGACCAGCTCCCGTCCACGCACCCGATCGTCGCCGCGATCAACGACCTCGAGGACGTCCAGGTCAACTTCGACGGCATCACCTACGCCAAGGGCGCCTCGGTGCTCAAGCAACTCGTGGCGTGGGTCGGCCGCGAGGAGTTCGTCAGCGGCGTCTCGGCCTACTTCCGCAAGCACGCCTGGAGCAACACCGAGCTGCCCGACCTCCTCGTCGAGCTCGAGGCCACCAGCGGGCGCGACCTCGGGGCCTGGGCGAAGACCTGGCTCGAGACCGCGGGCGTCAACACGCTGCGCCCCGCCATCGAGCTGGACGACCACCGCCGGATCACGTCGTTCCAGATCGAGCAGACGGCGCCCGCCGACCACCCCACCATCCGGCCCCACCGCCTCGGCATCGGCTGCTACGACCTCGACGACTCCGGGGCCGTGGTGCGCACGCGGTCCCTGCAGGTCGACGTCGACGGCCCCCGCACGGCGGTCCCCGAGCTGGTCGGCCTCGCCCGGCCCGACCTGGTGCTGATCAACGACGACGACCTCGCCTACGCCAAGGTGCGTCTCGACGAGGCCTCGCTCACCTTCGCCGTCGAGAACCTGTCGCGCATCAGCGACCCGTTGGCCCGCTCGCTCGTGTGGGGCTCGGTGTGGGACGCGGTGCGCGACGGCGAGACCCCGGCGTCGGCGTACGTCGACCTCGTCCTGGGCAACATCGCGGCGGAGACGGAGTCGACCACCGTCCGCACCACGCTGGCCCAGCTCGGCCTGGCCGCCCGCTCGTACGTGGCTCCCGAGCGCCGGGCCGCCACCCTCGAGCGCGTGGGCGACACCCTGTGGACGCTCGCTCAGGAGGCTGCTGCCGGGTCCGACCTGCAGCTCCAGCTCGTCAAGTACTTCTCGACGCTGTCGTCCACCGAGGCGCACGTCGCCCCGCTGCGCGGTCTGCTCGACGGCTCCGTCGTCCTCGACGGGCTGGCGGTCGACACCGACCTGCGCTGGGAGCTCCTGCAGGGGCTCGTCCAGCTCGGTGCCGCCGGCGACGACGAGATCGACGCGGCACTGTCCTCCGACGACACGGCGTCGGGCCGCCAGGCCGCCGCACGGGCCCGTGCGGCGACGCCCACCACCGCCGGCAAGGAGCGTGCGTTCGCCTCGGTGGTCGAGGACGCCGACGCACCGAACGCGATCATCCGCGCGACGGCGGCCGGGTTCGTGCAGGTCACCGACCCCGCGGTGCTGGCGTCGTTCGCCCAGCGCTACGTGGACGCGCTGCTGCCGATCTGGGAGACCCGCAGCTACCACATCGCGGAGGAGCTCATCGAGGGGCTCTACCCGGCTCCGCTCGCGTCGACGCGGCTGCGGGACACGGTGCGCGGCTGGCTCGAGACCCACGCCGACGCACCGTCGGCCCTGCGTCGCATGGTGATCGAGGCGCTGGCCGGCACCGAGCGGGCGCTGGCCGCCCAGGCGGTCGACGCGGCCGTCACGGGCTGACGGGCACGACCCCACCACGAACGCGCCGAGGGGCCCGGACCGCACGGTCCGGGCCCCTCCGTCGTCTCCAGGCGGCTACCTCGCCGCCGCGACCGCCGCGAAGAGCGACCGCAGCCGCGCGTTGTCGAACAGGTCCTCGACCAGCACCACGTTCCCGGCGGAGTCGCCGAGCGGCACCTTCCAGTTCGGGTACTCCCGGTCGGTGCCCGGCTGGTTCTGCGCGCGCCGCTCCCCCACCGCGTCGACGAGCTGGACGCCGACCAGCGCGGCCGACGACCGGCGCAGGTACCGGTGCAGCGCCTCGACGACCTCGCGCTCCGACGGGTTGTCCCCCACGAGACCCTGCTCGGCCAGCACCGCGACCGCCGCGTTCCGCTCGGCCCGGGCCTGCCCGCGCAGCGCCTGCGCGTCCTCGGCGAGCAGGCCGAGCCGCTCCCGCAGGTCGACGTGCTCGCCGGCGAGGTACCCCGCCGTCGGCGGCATGTCGTGCGTGCCGACGGTGGCGAGGGTCAGACGGCGGTAGTCCTGCGGCGCCGTCGGCCGGCCGCCCGTCTTCTCGAACCAGAACACGGACGTGCCGAGGATGCCGCGATCGGCCAGGTACTCGCGCACCCACGGCTCGAACACACCGAGGTCCTCACCGATGACGACGGCGCCCGCGCGCTGCGCCTCCAGCGCGAGGATCCCGACCAGCGCGTCGTGGTCGTAGCGCACGTAGGCGCCGTCCCGGGCGGACCGGCCCTCCGGCACCCACCACAGCCGGAACAGGCCCAGGATGTGGTCGACCCGCAGGGCACCGGCGTGCCGCAGCGCGGTGCGCAGCATGTCGCGGTAGGGCGCGTAGCCGGCACGCGCGAGCGCCCGCGGGTTCCACGGCGGCTGGGACCAGTTCTGGCCCTGCTGGTTGTACATGTCCGGCGGGGCACCGACCCCGACGCCGCTGGCGAGCACGTCGGCGTTCGCCCAGGCGTCCGCGCCGTCGGGGTGCACCCCGACGGCCAGGTCGTGGACGATCCCCAGCCGCATCCCGGCGTCGACGGCCGTGCGCTGGGCCGCTGCCTTCTGCTCGTCGAACACCCACTGCAGCCAGGTGAAGAAGTCGACCCGCTCGGCGAGTCGCTCCCGTGCGGCGGCGACGGCCGGGGACCCGGGATCGGCCAGCTCGGCGGGCCAGGGCCTGCCGCCCAGCTCCTCGACGATCGCGCACCAGGTCGCGAAGTCCTGCAGACCGGCCCCCTGGGCGGCCACGAACTCCTCGTACGCCGCCTGTCGAGCGGCGCGACGCGGCGCGGAGTGCACCACCTCGAGCGCAGCCTTCTTCGCGTCCCAGACGGCGTCCCGGTCGAGCGGTCCGCCGTCCCCGTCGAGGTCCCGGACCGGGTCGGCCGCCCACTCCACCAGGGAGCGGTCGGCGGCCGACAGGTACGCCGTCTCCAGGATGTCCTCGACGCGGACGTAGACCGGGTTGCCGAACCGGCGCGACGTCGGCAGGTAGGGCGACGGCGTCATGGGCGTGACCGGCTCGGCCGCCGACAGCGGGTTCACGGCCACGAAGTCCGCCCCGGCACGGTGCGCGGTGAGCCAGGCGAGGTCGGCCAGGTCGGCCAGGTCCCCCAGCCCCCACGACGTGCGCGAGCGCACCGAGTAGAGCTGTGCGAGGACGCCCCAGACCTGGCCCCGCGCGACGGCCGCCGGCAGCTCGAGCCGGTCCGGCGTCACCACGAGGGTGGTGGACGACTCGTTGCCCTCGCTCAGCGCGTAGAGCGTGTGCCAGCCCAGCGGGACGTCGGCGGGCACCGCGAACGTCGCACGGCCCACGCGCCGGCCGTCGACCTCGCGCGGCGGGACGTCGTTCTCGGTCTGTGCCAGGTCGCGCCGCGGACGGACGGCGTGGCGCCGGGCCGCGGGCTCGGCCCCGTCCAGCTCGAGCCACACGTGCACCGACGCGCCGTCGGTCACGTGCACCGGCACCTGGGACTCGTGCCCTTGGCGCACGACGACGGTCGGCGGCAGGACCGATCGCCATTCCTCGTCCCGCACCCGGCGCAGTCCCTGCGAGACGGCCTGCGGGCTGCCGGCCTCGACGCCGAGCGCCTGGAGCACGTCGACCAGGGTCGCGTCGGGCACGTGCGCCAGCTCGCCGCCGAACCGGTGGTACTCGGTGAGCACCCCGTGCGCCGCGGCGAGCTCGTACAGCTCGGCGCGCGCGCCGTCGTCGGGCACGGCCTGGTCCATGTCCTTCATGCTCACGGGGACGATCCTGCCACCATCGGGCGCCCAGGACCGACCCCCCACGCCACGGACCGTCCCGACGGCGGTACCGACGACGGGGACCGGCCGTTACGGTGGCACGCGTGAACTTGCTACACCTCCCCGCCGTACCGCCGACCGCCAGCACGCCGGACCCGTCGCCGTCGCCCACCCTCCCGGAGGAGATCGAGGAGGCCGGCGACGCCTTCTGGACCTGGTTCACCGGCTGGCCGCTGCGCGTCCTGATCATCGTCGTGGTCGGCATCGTCGTCCTGGTGCTGCTGCGTCGCGTCATCTCCCACGTGACCGAGCGGATCGCGACAGGTGTCCCTCGCGCCCAGGAGAAGGGCTGGAAGGACTGGTTCCGCCGTTCGCCGATCGTCGGCGACGCGCTGGTCATGGCGAACCCGCTGGCCTCGGCGCGGCGTGCCCAGCGCGCCCGGACCGTGGGTTCGGTGCTGAACTCGACGGCCAACATCGTCGTCGGCGTCCTGATCCTGCTCATGGTCCTGACCGAGATCGGGTATCCCGTCGGGCCGCTGCTCGCCTCCGCGGGTGTGGCCGGCATCGCACTGGGCTTCGGCGCGCAGTCCCTGGTCAAGGACTTCATCTCCGGCATCTTCATCCTCATCGAGGACCAGTACGGCGTCGGCGACGTGGTCGACCTCGGCTCCGGCGCCGAGGGCGTCATCGAGGAGGTGCAGCTGCGCACCACGCAGGTGCGCTCGATCGACGGCACGCTGTGGTGGGTGCGCAACGGCGAGATCCTGCGCGCCGGCAACCGCACGCAGGGGTGGTCGCGCGCGCTGGCGGAGGTCCGGGTCCCGGTGGACGCGGACGTGGACGTGGTGCGGGCCGCCCTCGGGCGAGCGGCCGACGCCGTCGCGGCCGACCCGGAGTGGGCCGACGAGTTCCTCGAGCCGCCGTCGGTCCGCGGCGTGGACGCCGTGACCGACTTCTCGATGTCCTTCACCCTGCACGCGCAGGTCAAGCCGGGCATGCAGTGGGACGTCTCGCGGGCGATGCTGCGCGCCGCGCAGGCTCAGCTTCGCGGCGTCAAGGTGCTGCGCACGGACGCGGTCGAGTCCGGCGAGGGCTGAGCTCGAGGGCTGAGCTCGGTCGCCCCGCCCACCTCACCTCCCGCTGTGGGTGCACGACACGCCGGTCGGCTGGGCGCCGACACGGCG
>NZ_JALKAT010000056.1:0-11313 GCF_023015685.1 Isoptericola sp. S6320L | reverse complement strand
GCGCCCACAACGCTACCGGGGGGCGGGGTAGGCGGCCTGGGGCAGGCGGTAGGCGAGGTCGACGGCGGTCTCGGCCGCCTCGTCCAGGTCGAGCCGGTGCTCCGCGACCAGCCGGCCGAGATACCCCGCGTCGATCCGCCGGGCGAGGTCGTGACGGGCCGGGATCGAGCAGAAGGCACGGGTGTCGTCGACGAACCCGCTCATGTTGCTGAAGCCCGCCGTCTCGGTCGCCGCCTCGCGGAACCGGCGCATCGCGTCGGGCGCGTCCAGGAACCACCACGGTGCGCCGAGCCGCAGCGCCGGGTAGACCCCCGCGAGCGGCGCGAGCTCGCGCGAGTACACGTCCTCGTCCACCGTGAAGGCGATCATCCGGAAGCCCGGGTGGTGCCCGAACGCGTCGAGCAGCGGCCGCAGCGACCGCGTGAATTCCGTGACGACCGGGATGTCGTAGCCCTTGTCCGGACCGAACGCGGCGAACGGGGCCGTCGCGTGGTTGCGCAGCACGCCCGGGTGGAGCTGCATCACCAGACCGTCCTCGGTGGACATGGCCGCCATCTGGAACAGCATGTGCCCGCTGAAGGCCTCCGCCTCCGCCGCCGTGACCGTCCCGGCGAGCGCGGCGTCGAAGATGCGCCGGGCCTCGGCGTCGTCGAGAGGAGTCGTGTCCGCCGCGAGGTGCCCGTGGTCGGTGGCGCGTGCGCCCGCCTCGACGAACGCCCGGCGCTGGGCGCGCAACGCCGTCAGGTAGTCGTCGTACGAGTCGACCTCGTGGTCGGCGGCCCGTGCGAGCAGCACGATCTCGTCACGCCACGTCGCGCGGTCGACGTGCAGCAGCGGGTCCGGCCGGAACGTCGGCAGGACGCGGTCGCCGTAGCCGTCCTTGGCCAGGCGCCGGTGGTCCTCCAGGGGTGCCCACGCGGCGTCGGTCGTGGCGATGACCTCGATGTTGAACTCGTCCAGGAGCGCGCGGGGGCGGAAGCCCGGCTCGGCGATGCGGGCGGCGACCTGGTCGTAGATCGCGTCCGCCGTCTCGGCCGACGGGCGCTGGGTGACGCCGAAGATCTCCACGAGCGCGTGCTCGAGCCAGTACCGGGTCGGGGTGCCGCGGAAGTGCCGCCAGCCGGCGCAGAACCGTCGCCAGATCTCGCGGGGGTCGGTCTCGACCTGCTCGGTGTCGGTGGAGCCGACGCCGAGCCGCGGCAGCGTCTCGCCCTGGGAGACCAGCATGCGCGTCAGGTAGTGGTCGGGCACCACGAAGAGCTGTGCCGGGTCGCCGAACGAGGAGTCCTGCGCGAACCACTCGACCGGGACGTGGCCGTGCATCGACACGATCGGCAGGTCCCGGGTCGCCGCGTAGATCTCGCGGGCGATGCCCCGCGTGGTGGGGTCGGCGGGCAGGGCCCGGTCGGGGTGCAGGGTCCACGGGTCGCTCACGTGCGTCTCCTCGTCGAGTGGGGGTGACAACGTTTGCATCCTACGGTGCGCGCAAGCCGAGCGCCACGTCGTCGACGCGCTACGCTGTCCCCGAAGAAGTCGGTTGCAAACGTTCGCACCCTCACGGGTGCGGCGCCGACAGTGCCGACGCGTCAGCCAGGGAGGGCTCATGGTCACGGTGCACGACGTCGCCCGGGTGGCCGGCGTGTCCATCTCCACGGTCTCGCGGGCGCTCGCCACGCCGGAGAAGGTCGCCGACGCGACCCGGGACCGGGTCCAGGCGGCCGCCCGTGAGCTCGGCTACCGGCCCAACCGCGCCGCGGCGGTGCTCCGGGCCGGCCGCTCGGGTGCCTACGGCCTCGTGGTCCCCGACCTCGCCAACCCCTACTTCGCCGCCGTCGCCAAGGGCGCCCAGGAGCGCGCCCGCGAGCGCGGCGCCGGGCTGTTCATCGTGGACACCGACGAGGACCCCGACCTCGAGGCGGAGGCGATCGGCGCCCTCGCCCCGCAGACCGACGGCGTCGTGCTGTGCTCGCCGCGCGCCCCCGCCCGCGCGCTCGACGCCCTCGGCGGACGCCCCGTCGTGCTGATCAACCACGACGTCGACGGCGTCCCCGCGGTCGAGGCCGACCATCGCGGCGGCATGCGGCGCGCCCTCGAGCACCTGCGGGCCCTCGGCCACCACCGCATCGCCTACGTGGGCGGGCCCGAGGCGTCCTGGAGCGACCGTCGCCGTCGGGCCGGGCTCACCGACGCCTCGGCCCGCTACGACGACGTCGAGGTCGTGGCGCTCGGAGCGTTCCGCCCCCAGGTGGAGGGCGGGCAGGCGGCGGCCGACCTCGTGGTGGCCTCGGGCGCCACCGCGGTGATCACGTTCAACGACCTCGTCGCGGTCGGGCTCGTCGACCGTCTCCGCGCCCGTGGCCTCGACGTGCCGGACGACCTGTCCGTCGTCGGCTGCGACGACTCCTACGTCGCCTCGCTCGTCACCCCGCCCCTGACCACGCTGCACGTCGACCTGCGCCGGCTGGGCCGGCTCGCCGTCGACCGTCTCGTGGCCACGGTGCCCGGCCGCGGGGCCGGGACCGGGGCCGGCGTCGCGCCGGACGTGCCGGCACTCGACGTCGAGCTCGTGGTGCGGGCCTCCACCGCACCGCCCGCCGCTGACCGTCCCGAAGGAGCCCTGTGAACGACCGCCTGCACCGCGACACCGTCCCTGCCGACCTCGAGGCCCCGCTGCACCCCGAGTCGGTGGGCATCGTCCACCTGGGGATCGGTGCGTTCCACCGCGCCCACCAGGCCATGTTCACCGAGCTCGCCGCCCGCTCCCGCGGCGACCTGCGCTGGGGGATCCTCGGCGTGACGCAGCGGTCCGCGTCGGTGCGGGACCAGCTCCGGCCGCAGGGCGGCGTCTACGCGGTGCTGACGGCGGGCCGCGACGAGACCTCGCTGGACCTCGTCGGCTCGGTGCTCGACGTCGCGTGGCCGGCCGAGGAGACGCCGCGCGTCCTCGCGACGATCGCCGCCCCCACCACCCACCTGGTCACGCTGACGGTGACGGAGAAGGGCTACTGCCGCGACGCCCGTGGCGGGCTCGACCTGGCGCTGGTGCGACCGGACCTCGACGCGCTGGCCGCCGAGCAGGAGATGACCGCCGCGGTCCAGGACGGCGGGCAGACGGCGGCGTCCACCGCGATCGGGCTGCTCGTGCGCGGGCTGGCCGCCCGCTACCGGGCCGCCTGCGAGGCCGGGGAGGCGCTGCCCCTGACGGTGCTCACCTGCGACAACATGGTGGACAACGGCCGGGTGCTGGAGGGGCTGGTCCGCACGGCCATGGACGCCGCGGTGCCCGGCGACACGGGCCTGCGCGCCTGGCTGGACGCCCACGTCACCTTCCCGTGCTCGATGGTGGACCGCATCGTGCCGGCCACCACCGCCGAGCAGCGCGACGCCGTCGAGCGTCGGCTCGGGGTGCGCGACGAGGGCCTGGTGGTCGGCGAGCCGTACCGGCAGTGGGTCATCGAGGACCGGTTCGCCGGGCCCCGGCCCGCCTGGGAGGACGCCGGCGCCACCCTCACCGACGACGTCGCGGTCTGGGAGCGCGCCAAGCTGCGGCTGCTCAACGGGACACACTCGCTGCTCGCCTACGCGGGCCGGCTCGCGGGACGCACGACCATGGCCGAGGCCGTCGAGGACCCGGAGATCGCGCAGCAGGCGCGCCGGCTGCTCTTCGAGGACGCGCTGCCGACGCTGACGGCTCCGGCCGGCGCGGACCTGGATGCCTACGGCGAGTCGCTGCTGGAGCGGTTCGCGAACCCGGCGACCGGGCACACGACGCTGCAGGTCTCGATGGACGGCACCCAGAAGATCCCGTACCGCTGGGGCGACACCGTGGTCGAGCGCCTGGCCGCCGGGGTCGTGCCGATGGGCGCCGCCTATGCGCTGGCGGCCTGGTCCGAGGTGGTGCGCCGCGAGGCGGTGGCCGGTCGGGGGGTCGACGACCCGCGGGCTGACGAGCTGCGTGCCGTCGTCGCCGCCGTCGGCCGCGGTGACGCAGGGGCCGCGCGCCCCGACGACGTGGCCCGGGCCCTCACGGCGTTGCCGGGCCTGCTGCCCGGCGGGGCGGGGACGGACCCGGTGCTGCTCGACGCGGTCGCGGTCGAGGCCGCACGGCTGGCCGCGGCGGAGCCGGCCACCACGGAACCCGTCGCGAGGTAGGAGCGAGCGCCGCGAGGTAGTGCCCACGGCGCCGAGGTAGGGGCGAGCGCCGCGAGATAGTGGCGCATTTCGCGAGGTAGTAGTGAGCGCCGCGAGGTAGTGCCATTCGCGCCGAAGTAGTCCCACCCGCGGACGTGGTCGGCTCGTCGTACGGCCAGCGCCTTCCTGCAGGCCCGCCGTGGTCCGCCGGCGGGCATTGACGACGTCATCGGGCCGCGCACTACCTCGGCGAGCCGCCCACTACCTCGGCGAGCCGCCCACTACCTCGGCGAGCCGGGCACTACCTCGGTGAGTTCCTCACTACCTCGGTGAGTTCCTCACTACCTCGGTGAGTTCCTCACTACCTCGGCGAGCCGCCCACTACCTCGGCGAGTTCCTCGCTACCTCGGCGAGTTCCTCATTACCTCGGGGAGCAGTCGCCGACGGCGGAGCGCGCCGTGCGTCCTGCGTGATCGTCGGCGACCACGAGGCGTGGCGTGAGACCCGGATCACCTATCCTCGACACTGTTGTGAGCGCTCACATCTGCATCGGAGGCGGGCCGGCCGGGACCGACCGGAGCCCGGCGCTCGTTGCCGGATCGTGATGAAGCGCTTTCCCGGAGGGGCTGGACACGCGGGCTGAGACCTGTATTGTATCGTTTCAAGCCGACGGGACAGAGGCGCCACAGGGGGCATCTCGGCGTCGGCACACCTGAGCAAGGAGGCTCCGATGAGGATCACGCGCAAGGCCGCCGGCGCAGTCGCCGCGACCGCCGCCATCACTCTCGTCCTGACCGCGTGCGGCGGCGGTGACTCGACCGACTCCGGAGACGGCGAGGGCGGCGACGTCACGCTGACCGTCGCCTGGTGGGGCAACGACGACCGGGCCGCGAAGTACGAGGAGGCCATCGACCTCTACGAGGAGGCCAACCCGGACGTCACCGTCCAGACCCAGTTCCAGGCCTGGGACGACTACTGGACCGCGCGCAACACGGAAGCCGCCGGCCAGTCGCTCCCCGACGTGTTCCAGATGGACCTGTCCTACCTGCGGCAGTACGGCAGCACCGGTCAGCTCGCCGACCTCTCCGGCAGCTCCATCGACACCGCCGGCTTCGAGGAGGCGCTCCTCAGCTCGGGTCAGATCGACGGCGCCCAGTACGGGATCCCGACCTCGCAGAACACGCTCGCCCTCTTCTACAACGGCGACCTCCTGGACGAGCTCGGCATCGAGCCGCCCGCCGAGGGCTACACCTGGGAGGACTACAACGCCTTCGCCGCCGAGGTCTCCGCGGCGGGCGCCGACATGGACCCGCAGATCTACGGGACCGGCGACTACACGGGCACCTTCTGGTTCTTCCTGCAGTGGCTGATCCAGCAGGGTGAGCAGCCGTTCACCGACGACGGCCAGCTCGCGTTCGACGAGGCGCAGATGACCGAGTTCCTCAACCTCGCCTCGGACCTGCGCGAGTCGGACGCGCTCTTCCCGGCCGAGCGCACCACCCAGCTCCTGCCGCTGGGCGGCTTCACCGTCAACGAGGCGGCCTCGGAGATGAGCTGGGACAACTTCCTGGCCGGCTACATCTCCGACTCGGGCACCGAGAACATCCAGATGCTGCCCATGCCCTCGGGCGACAACGGGCCGCAGCAGTTCTGGAAGCCCTCGATGCTGCTCTCCTCGGGCGCCAACTCCGAGAACCCGGAGGAGGCCGCCGCGCTGATCGACTTCCTGGTCAACGACCCGGAGGTGGGGCGGATCTTCGGCACCTCGAAGGGTGTCCCGGCCGTGGCCGCCCAGCGTGAC
Organism: Isoptericola sp. S6320L; assembly: GCF_023015685.1. NCBI lineage: Bacteria > Bacillati > Actinomycetota > Actinomycetes > Micrococcales > Promicromonosporaceae > Isoptericola > Isoptericola sp. S6320L. The sequence continues at coordinate 5,381 of NZ_JALKAT010000056.1, read as the reverse complement.
GCGATGGAGGTCGAGGAGGGCTCGGTCGACGCGACCGTCCTCGCCTACGAGGAGGCCGTGGCCCCCGACGTGACCGAGCCGGCACCGCTGCCCGTCGAGGGCTTCGGCTCGATCGAGGCGGAGTACAAGCGCCTGGCCGAGGAGCTCGGCTACGGCAACATCACGGTCGACGAGTTCGTCGAGCAGTGGTTCCTGTTCGCCGCCGACGCCGTCGGCCAGTCCTGACGCTCTCTACGTAGCGTGCGGCCCCGCGCCCGGCGGCGCGGGGCCGCACGCCCGGAGGTTCCACCATCATGGCTTCAATCGATCCGGGTGTGGTCGCTACCCCGGGACAGCCCGTCCCGGCGCAGCACCTGCAGCGCAACGATGCCGAGACGCCCCTGCTGAACAGGCCCAAGCGCAAGTACAGCCGGTCCGACACACGGGCGGGGTATGCGTTCCTGTCGCCGTGGATCATCGGGTTCGTGGGTCTGACGGCGTTCCCGATGCTCGCCTCGTTGTACCTCGCGTTCACGGACTACAACCTGTTCACCGCTCCGCAGTGGGTGGGGCTGGACAACTTCGTGGACCTGTTCAACGACCCGCGGTTCATCCAGTCCGCGCAGGTCACCGCGGGGTACGTGCTGCTGGGCACGCCGATCAAGCTGGCCTCGGCGCTGGCGGTGGCGATGCTGCTGAACATGAAGCACCGCGGCCAGGGCGCCTACCGGTCGATCTTCTACGCCCCGAGCCTGATCGGCGCGTCGGTCTCGATCGCGATCGTGTGGAAGGTGATGTTCACCGACGACGGGATCGTCGACCGGATCCAGCGGGTCTTCGGCATCGACCTGGGCGGCTGGGTGGGCAACCCCGCCATGAGCCTGCCGATGCTGATCCTGCTGGGTGTGTGGGGCTTCGGCGCACCGATGGTGATCTTCCTGGCGGGCCTCAAGCAGATCCCCGCCGAGCTGTACGAGGCGGCCGAGTGCGACGGCGCGGGCCCGGTGCGCAAGTTCTTCGCGATCACCGTGCCGATGCTGTCCCCGGTGGTGTTCTTCAACCTGCTGCTGGAGACCATCGCGGCGTTCCAGGTGTTCAGCTCGGCCTACATCATCTCCGGCGGGACCGGTGGGCCGGCCGGCTCGACGATGTTCTACACCCTGTACCTGTACCTGCGGGGGTTCCAGGACTTCCGGATGGGTTACGCCTCGGCGATGGCCTGGGTCCTGGTGATCGTGGTCGCCCTGATCACGGCGCTGATGTTCCGCACCTCCAAGGGCTGGGTCCACTACACGGGAGACGAACGATGACCACTCTCACCGCACCTTCGCCGACTCCCCAGGTCGACCACGCGGCCGTGGCGCGCCGTGCCGCCGCCAAGAACCGCCGCCGCGTGAAGTCGGTCCTCTTCCACACCGTCGCCGTGGTCGCGACCGTCGTGGTGCTCTACCCGGCGGCGTGGATGCTGTTCGCGTCCATGAAGCCGAACTCCGACATCATCGGCAACGTCCAGCTGCTGCCTGACGTCTGGACGATGGAGCACTACGTCTCGGCGCTGTCCGGCATCGGCGGCGTCAGCTTCTGGACGTTCTTCGGCAACTCGCTGCTGCTGGCCAGCCTCTCCGTGGTCGGGACCGTGCTGTCCTCGACCGTGGCGGCCTACGCGTTCGCCCGGATCAGCTTCCCGGGGCGCAACGTGATGTTCGCGATCATGATCGGCACGCTGCTGCTGCCGTTCCACGTCACGATCATCCCGCAGTACATCCTGTTCAACAATCTCGGGATGGTGAACACCTACATCCCGCTGCTGGCCCCGAAGTTCCTCGCTGCCGAGGCGTTCTTCATCTTCCTCATGGTCCAGTTCATCCGCGGCATCCCCCGCTCGCTGGACGAGGCCGCCCGCATCGACGGTTGCGGGCACGGGCGCACCTTCTGGCGGATCATCCTGCCGCTGATGCGCCCCGCGATCGTGACGAGCAGCATCTTCACGTTCATCTGGTCGTGGAACGACTTCCTCGGGCCCCTGCTCTACCTCAAGGACCCGAGCCTGTACACGATGCCGATCGCGCTGCGGCAGTACGTCGACCAGACCTCGGTCTCCGACTACGGCGCACAGATGGCCATGGCCGTCCTCGCCCTGCTGCCCGTGATGCTCTTCTTCGTCGTCTTCCAGCGCTTCCTCATCAACGGCGTCGCGACCCAGGGCCTCAAGGGCTGAGGGTGGTACGCCGCGAGGACTCGTCAGCCCCCGGGCCCCGCCGCCGTCGGCAGCGCGGCCGGGGGGCCGACGGGGGCATGCTGGCCAGCCTGCACCTGTTCGCCCAGGTCGCGGTGACCGGTGTGCTGGTCGCCGTGGGGTCGGTCCCGCTGGTGACGCTCGTCCCGTCCCTGGCCGCAGGCGTGGCGCACCTGCGCCGCGACCTCACCGGGCACGACACCACCCTGCGCCGCTTCGCGGCCGACTGGTGGGCGGCCGTCCGCAGCCTGTGGCTCCTCGGCCTGGCGGTCGTGGCCCTGGCGGTGCTGCTGATCGGTGACTGGCAGCTCGCGGCGTCCGGCGTCATCCCCGGCGCGACCGTGGTCGCGGTCGTCGTGGCCCTCTTCGCGGCCGGTGCGGTCGCCGTCGTCCTCCGGGCCGCCGGCGCGTGGTCGGACGACGACGGCGAGCCCGTCCCGGGCGCGAGCACGCGCGCCACGCTGTCGGTCGCCACGGGGCGCGCCACCGACGACCTGACCGGATCTGCCCTGCTGGCCGCCGCCGTGCTCATGGCGGCCGTGCTGGTGTGGATGCTCCTGCCGCTCGCCCTGGTGGTGGGCGGCCTGCTGGCCCTGGCCGTCGTCGGCGTCGAGACGCGCCGACGCACGCAGCCGGGCAGCACCACCTGAGACGTCCCGCCCGCGAGACGGGGGGACAGGTCCACCGAGACCCGGTGGACCCCGCGAGTGCACTGATTGCAACGATGCAAGGAGGAAACACGCGATGCGACTCCACCGCACGACGGCCTGTGCCGTCGCCGCCGCGACCGTCGGGGCCCTGGCCTTCGGGTCGGCGGCCACCGCCGCACCGGGCGGCCACCACGGGCCACCCGGGCACGGCCACGACCGTCACGAGGGTGTCGTCCTCGAGGACCTGGACCGCGGCCTGGTCGCGGCCAGCACCAGCGAGGGCGTGTTCCTCAGCTGGCGCCTCCTCGGTGACGAGGTCACCGGGTCCACCGAGACCGGGATGGCCGGCACCGGGTTCGCCGTCTACCGCGACGGGCGCCAGATCGGCACCGTCACCGACTCGACCAACTACGTCGACGCCGACGGCGAGGCCACCTCGCGCTACGTCGTCGCGCCGCTGCGCGACAGCCACCCCGGCAAGGGCGAGAGCAAGGGCAACGGGAAGAGCCACGTGCGCTGGGGCGAGCGCAGCGAGGCCGTCGTGCCGCTGGCCGACGACCACCTGGACATCCCGCTGAACAAGCCGGACGACGGCGTCACCCCGGTCGGCGAGGAGTACACCTACGCCGCCAACGACGCGTCCGTCGCGGACCTGACCGGTGACGGCACCTACGAGGTGATCGTCCAGTGGTCCCCGTCCAACGCCAAGGACGTGTCGCAGAAGGGGTACACCGGCCGGGAGTACCTGGACGCGTACACCCTCGACGGCGAGCAGCTCTGGCGCATCGACCTGGGCGTCAACATCCGTGCCGGGGCCCACTACACGCAGTTCCCGGTGTACGACTTCGACGGTGACGGCCGGGCCGAGGTCATGGTCAAGACGGCGCCGGGCACGAAGGTCACGACGTACCGGGACGGCGAGCCGACCCGCGAGCGGTACGTGACGATCCCCCAGGACGACCGGGAGGCCGGCGTCACCCACGCCGACGACTACCGGTACAGCGCGGCCGACTACTACGAGCACGTCGTGGAGATGTTCCGCGACTGGGCCGACTACCCCGAGGTGACCAGCGGGGAGTGGCCGGCCACCCTCGAGGAGGCCTTCGGTATCGAGCCGCGGTACGAGTACCCGCTCTCCGACGCGGACGCGCGCGAGCTGGCCGACTACTTCATGGACGTCTACGCCCCGGAGCGCTCGGGCCGCAACGACCTGCGCGCGTTCGAGGGTTTCGTGATCTCGGGCCCCGAGTACCTGTCGGTGTTCGACGGCCGCAGCGGACGCCCGATGGACACGGTGGACTACGAGCCGGCGCGGTTCGACGACGGCCTGCGCTGGGGCGACTACGCCATGAGCCGCATCGAGCCGGGCAACCGGGTCGACCGGTTCCTCGCGGGGGTGGCCTACCTCGACGGGGAGACGCCGTCGGCGGTGTTCGCGCGGGGCTACTACACGCGCTCGACGATCGCCACGTACGACTGGGACGGCGAGAGCCTGACCCAGCGGTGGCTGGTGGACTCCGGCTGGACGCCGATGTCGAACCCGTTCAACGACAGCCCGCACGGCGTGCCGGGCACCGACCCGGAGTTCGGCTCGATCACCACGCAGGGCTTCCACTCCATGTCCGCGGCCGACGTGGACGGTGACGGCAAGCAGGAGATCGTCTACGGCTCGGCGACGATCGACGACGACGGCTCGCTGCTGTACTCCTCGTTCGACGAGCTGCCCGAGGGCTCGGCGAACCCCGGGGCGCAGGCAGGCCTGGGCCACGGCGACGCCATGCACGTGACCGACATCGACCCGGCACGGCCGGGGCTGGAGATCTGGACCTGCCACGAGGGCGGTGCCTGGGCCCCGTACGGCACGGCGATGCGTGACGCCGCCACCGGTGAGGTGCTCTTCGGCGCGTACTCCGGGCGGGACACGGGCCGGTGCATGATCGGCGACGTCGACACCGACGTGCCGGGCATCGAGGTGTGGGGCTCCATGCCGGGCGGCTCCGACGGCTCGGGCACCCTGAGCGCCACGGGTGAGACGGTCGCCGCCTCGACGCCGGGGACCAACGCCTCGGTGCGCTGGGCGGCGGACGGCAGCACGCAGATCATCGACGGGTCGGGCGACGCCACCCCGCGGATCGTGGCCGGCGACGGCACCGTGCTCAAGACCCTCGACGGCACGCGCACCAACAACGGCACCAAGGGCAACCCGTCGCTCGTGGCGGACGTCCTCGGTGACTGGCGCGAGGAGGTGCTGGTGCGCACCGAGGACTCCTCGGCGCTGCGGGTCTACCTCTCCACCGAGGTCACGGACACCAAGATGTACACGCTGATGCACGACCCGCAGTACCGGGTCGAGGTGGCGCGTCAGCAGACGTCCTACAACCAGCCGTCCTACCCGGGGTTCTACCTGGCCTCGGACACGGACTGGTCGCAGGTGCCGATCCCCGGCGCTGCTCAGTGAGCTGAGCCGCTGCGACGCCCGAGTTGTCAGAACGAGCGCGGGGTCTACCCCGCGCTCG
>NZ_JALKAT010000055.1:0-11909 GCF_023015685.1 Isoptericola sp. S6320L | reverse complement strand
CGCAGGGTATCCGCGGCTGACGTCGTTCAGCTCGGTCGGCCCGGTGGGTCGGCTTCTCGAGGGGTGGTCCGGTGCGTCCGGGCCACCCCTCTGCGTCTGTGCCGAGGGAGGCGGGGCGGGGTGACGCTCCGCTGACACTGCGTGACCATCTGCTGCTCGCTATGTGAGATGACCTGTTCATCTCTCGGGACAGATGTGAGAACCTGGGCGTCGAGCCAGCATCCTGGGTGCCAGAGTGAGGTAACCCTCACCAACAAGCCCGGTGAGCCTCGTAGAATCGACACCCACGCAAGCCCCGATCCGGAAGGCGTACCTCGCAGTGAGCAGCTCCCGTCCTCTGCGCGTCGCAATCGTCGGTGCAGGTCCCGCGGGCATCTACGCCGCGGACATCCTGTCCAAGACCGACCTCGACGTCAGCATCGACCTCTTCGAGCGTCTGCCCGCCCCGTTCGGTCTCGTGCGCTACGGCGTCGCCCCTGACCACCCGCGCATCAAGGGCATCATCGGCGCCCTGCACAAGGTGCTGAGCAAGGGTGACGTGCGCCTGCTCGCGAACGTCAACTACGGCGTCGACCTCAAGCTCGAGGACCTGCGCCAGTACTACGACGCGGTGATCTTCTCGACCGGTGCCATCCGGGACGCCGACCTGACGATCCCCGGCATCGACCTCGACGGCTCCTACGGCGCCGCGGACTTCGTGTCCTGGTTCGACGGGCACCCCGACGTGCCGCGCACCTGGCCGCTGGAGGCCCAGGAGGTCGCCGTCCTCGGCGCCGGCAACGTCGCCCTCGACGTCGCGCGGATCCTCGCCAAGCACCCGAAGGACCTCATGTCCACGGAGATCCCGGCCAACGTGCAGGCCGGTCTCGAGGCGTCCCCGGTCACCGACGTGCACGTGTTCGCCCGCCGCGGCCCGGCCCAGGTGAAGTTCTCCCCGCTGGAGCTGCGCGAGCTCGGGCACGTGCCCGACGTCGACATCGTCGTCTACCCGGAGGACTACGACTTCGACGAGGGCTCGATGGCCGCCATCGAGGCGACCAACCAGACCAAGCAGGTCGTCAAGACCCTCACGGACTGGACCCTCGTCGACCCGTCGCAGCAGACGGCGTCACGGCGCATCCACCTGCACTTCCTGCAGGCCCCGGCCGAGGTGCTCGGCGAGGACGGCAAGGTCGTCGGTCTGCGCACCGAGCGCACCGCCCTCCAGGGTGACGGCACGGTCAAGGGCACCGGCGAGTTTCACGACTGGCCGGTCCAGGCGGTCTACCGGGCGGTGGGCTACTTCGGTTCGCCGCTGCCGGAGATCCCGTTCGACGACCTCAAGGGCGTCATCTCCAACCGGGAGGGCCGCGTCGTCGACCTCGACGGCGAGCACCTTCCCGGGGTGTACGCCACCGGCTGGATCAAGCGTGGGCCGGTGGGCCTCATCGGGCACACCAAGTCCGACGCGTCCGAGACGGTGCGCCACCTCGTGGAGGACGTCGCCGACGACGGCCGGACGGCCCCGCACGGCGAGCCGCAGCAGATCCTCGACTTCCTCGCCGAGCGCGGCGTCGACGTCGTCACCTGGGACGAGTTCTCCCTGCTCGACGCGCACGAGCTGTCGCTCGGCGAGCCGCACGGGCGCGAGCGCATCAAGGTCGTCCCGCGCGAGGAGATGATCGACATCGCGAAGGGCCGCGCCTGACCGCTCTGCTGCCCTCGGTCGAGCTGCACATCGAGGTCCTCGGACGCGAAGACGTCGTGGACTGAGGTCCGCACGGGCTCGTGGTGCGTGAGGAACCGGGCGACCCCGACGACCGGACGCACTTCCCCCACGTCTATGGCGGCGACCTGCCGCTGGACGTCATCACGAAGGTGATCCCGGTGACGGTCACCGACGGGGTCCTCGGGGGATGGGCGCTGTCCAGGGGCCCCGGAGACTGAGCCCAGGGTCGACCGAGACGGCATGACGCCGTTCACGGTCGACGCGACCGTGCAGGACGGGTTCGACGTCTGGTGGGCCGTCGGGCGACCTGACGAGTTCCCCGTGCCTCCGGATGACGGGATCGGTGCGCTCGGGTGGGGTGGTCTGGTGATCGCGATGGCGGCGGTCGTGTGGGGGATCTCCTCCGTCCTGCACGGCTTCCGGCGGTTCGGCTCGGGAAGGCGGGCGGTGGTCCGCACGCCCGCGTGACCCGAACCCGCTGCGCGGCACGGGAACCGGCGACGTAGCCTGCGCGTTGCACTGGTGTCGTCACGGAAGGAGAACAGCGGTGGGTCGTCAGCACTTCAACGGGCTCAAGACGGTGCTCCTCTTCGGAGTCCTGTGGGCGGTTCTCCTGGGCCTGTGGGCGGTGTTCTTCCGCGGCAGTCAGGGCATGCTGTTCCTGTTCACGGCGCTGGGCCTCATCGGCACGTTCGTCGGCTACTGGAACTCGGACAAGATCGCCATCAAGGCGATGCACGCCTACCCGGTCACGGAGCTCGAAGCGCCGGAGATGTACCGGATCGTGCGTGAGCTCTCCACCGTGGCGCGGCAGCCCATGCCCCGGCTGTACATCTCGCCCACCCAGGCGCCCAACGCGTTCGCCACCGGCCGCAACCCCAAGAACGCCGCCGTGTGCTGCACGGAGGGCATCCTGCGGATCCTGGACGAGCGGGAGCTGCGCGGCGTCCTGGGCCACGAGCTGATGCACGTCTACAACCGCGACATCCTCACGTCGTCCGTGGCCTCGGCCCTGGCGGGCGTCATCACGTCGCTCGCGCAGTTCCTGCTGATCTTCGGCGGCGGCGACCGGCGCGAGGGCGGCAACCCGCTGGCCGCGCTCGCGCTCGCGATCCTTGCCCCGTTCGCCGCGATGCTCATCCAGATGGCGATCTCCCGGACGCGGGAGTACGACGCCGACGAGGACGGGGCGAAGCTCACGGGCGACCCGCTGGCCCTCGCCTCCGCGTTGCGCAAGCTCGAGCAGGGCACGGCCGCGGCGCCGCTGCCGCAGACGCGCGACCTCGAGAACGTCTCGCACCTGATGCTCGCCAACCCGTTCCGCGGCGGCGGCCTGGCCAAGATGTTCGCCACCCACCCGCCGATGGCGGAGCGCATCGCCCGCCTCGAGAAGATGTCCGGCGGCACCGGGTTCGGACCCGGCGGCATCACCCGGTACTGAGCTCGGAGGTCAGGCCGACCGTGGTCCGGGCTTCGTTACCCTGAGGCGCGATGACCGACCACACCTCGCCACCGTCCCGTGCCCTGCCGCCGCACCTCGCCGAGGATCCCCGCGTCGCCGACTGGGAACGCCGCCTGGAGTGGCCGCTGATCGCGGTCGCGGGCGTCTTCCTCGTCGCGTACGCCGTCCCTATCGTGTGGCCGCAGGCATCCGCCACGGTGCAGTCGGTGTGCTCGGCCGTGGTCTTCGGATCCTGGCTCGTGTTCGTCGTCGACTACCTCGCCCGGCTGCTGCTGTCTCAGCAGCGCTGGCGGTTCGTGCGGGGGAACCTGCTCGACCTCGCCGTGGTCGCGGTGCCGCTGCTGCGGCCCCTGCGGCTGCTGCTCCTGGTCAAGGCGATCAAGCGGCTCAACCGCGCCGGCGCCACGGCGATGCGCGGGCGCGTCGTCCTCTACGCCGTGGCCGGGTCGGCGCTCCTGGTGCTCGCCGGGGCGCTGGCCGTCACCGACGCCGAGCGTGGCGCCGCCGAAGGCACCATCGAGAACGTCGGGGACGGGTTCTGGTGGGCGCTGGTGACGATGGCGACCGTCGGGTACGGCGACACGTACCCGGTGACGATCACCGGGCGGTTCGTGGCGGTCGGCATGATGCTGGGCGGCATCGCCGTGCTCGGGGTGGTGACGGCGACGCTGTCGTCCTGGCTGGTGCAGAACGTCGAGGAGCGCAGCGAGGAGCAGCGCGCCGAGCGCCGGGACGGCACGGACGACCTGTGGGCCCGCCGCGGCGACGTCGAGAGCCTCGTCGCCGAGGTCCGCGCCCTGCGCGAGGAGGTCTCGCGGTTGCGGTCCGACGACGGCTCTGGCGTCGGCGCCGCGAGCGGCGCGGCGCGGGGGCACCACCCGCCCGGCTGACTCAGCCCCGCGCCAGCAACGCCTCGAGCGCCTCGGCGACGCCGTCCTGGGCGTGGTGCCCGACGACGACGTCCGCCTCCGCGAGCACGTCCGGGTGGGCGTTGGCGACGGCGTGGCCCCGGCCGGCCCACCGCAGCATCGGCAGGTCGTTCGGCATGTCGCCGAAGGCCCAGACATCGGCGGCCGCCACACCGCGGCGGGCGCACCACCGGGCCAGAGCGGCGTCCTTCGTGACGTGCGGCGCGAGCAGCTCGGCCAGGCCCGCGGCGCCCGAGAAGGCCAGGTGCGCACGGTCCCCGACGGCAGAGCGCACCGCGTCGAAGAAGGCCTCCTGGGCGTCGTCCGGGGCCGAGCCGCCGTGCTGCACGTCGCCGGGGCGGGTCGAGCCCGCCGCCCGCGGTCGCACGGCGAGCAGCTTGCCGACCGGGGTGCCCAGCGCGGCCGGGGTGCCGCCGTCGGGCAGCGTCTCCTCGACCGGGACGGCGCGGACCGTCGCCGGCAGGCCCTCCTCGTCGCGCGGGAACCACGGGTCGAACGCCGGGCCCTCGGTCCGCTCGAACGCCAGGGCCACGTCCGGCACCGCTGCGCGCAGGTCGGCGACCAACCCGCGGAGGTCCTGGTCGGCGAAGCCGTCCACCTCGAGCGCTGCGCCCGTGGCGAGGTCCCACACGGCGGCGCCACCGAGGCAGACCACGCGACCGTGACCGCCCACGCAGTGGGCCAGGCCGGGCAGCCAGCGCGGCGGTCGGGCGGTGACGAACACGATCTCGACCCCGGCCTCCTCGACGGCGCTCAGCGTCGCGCGGGTGCGCTCGGAGACGGACCCGTCGGGCCCGAGCAGCGTGCCGTCCAGGTCGGTCGCCACCAGCCGGGGGAGGGGGAGGGGCGTCGTCACCGGGCGGTCACCGGTAGTTGACGAACTGCAGCGCCACGTCGAGGTCCGCACCCTTGAGCAGGGCGATGACGGCCTGCAGGTCGTCGCGCTTCTTGGAGCTGACGCGTACCTCGTCGCCGGTGATCTGGGTCTTGACGCCCTTGGGCCCCTCGTCGCGGATCAGCTTGGTGATCTTCTTGGCGTCCTCGCTGCTCAGCCCCTCCTTGAGGGTGGCCGGCAGGCGGTACTCCTTGCCGGAGGGCTGCGGCTCACCCTCGCCGGTGTCGATCGCCTTGAGGGAGACGCCGCGCCGGATGAGCTTGGTCTGGAAGACGTCCAGGACGGCGTTGACCCGGTCGGCGGAGTTGGCGACCAGCACGATCGCGTCACCGCTCCACGAGATCGAGGCACCGACGCCGCGGAAGTCGTAGCGCTGGTTGATCTCCTTGGCGGCCTGGTTCAGGGCGTTGTCGACCTCCTGGCGGTCGACCTTGGAGACGATGTCGAACGACGAGTCGGCCATGGCGTTGCTCCTTGCTGTGTCGGGTGTGTGACAACCGTAGTCGGCGCGCTGGCCGTACCGGGCTCAGCCCGGCCGCGCGGCCCCCGTGGCGACCGCGGCGGCGGCCAGCCGGGTGGCCCGTGCCGAGCGGGTGCCGTCGACCGTGAGGACGACGAGCGCGACCCAGACGAGGGCGAACCCCGCCCATCGGGACGGCGACATGTGCTCACCGAACAGGAGCAGGCCCACGAGGAACTGCAGGGTCGGCGTGAGGTACTGGAGCAGCCCCAGCACGGACAGCGGCAGCCGGCGTGCGGCGGCCCCGAAGAGCAGCAGCGGCACCCCGGTGACGATGCCGGCACTGACCAGGAGCAGCGCGTGGCCGACGCCCTCCTGGCCGAAGGTGGAGACGCCCGTGACGGTGAGCCAGGCGAGGTAGCCCAGGGCGAACGGCGTGGCCACCGCGGTCTCCACCGCGAGGCTCGGCAGCGCGCCGACGGTGCGCCCGACGCGGTTCTTCGTCAACGAGTAGCTGCCGAACGAGAACGCCAGCACCAGCGAGATCCACGGCAGCCCGCCGACCCCGGTGGAGATGACCACGACCGCGGCGGCGCCGAACCCGAGCGCGACCCACTGCGCCGGGCGCAGCCGCTCGCGGAGCACCAGCACACCGAGCAGGACGGTGACCAGCGGGTTGATGTAGTAGCCCAGCGCGGCGTCCAGGACGTGCTCGCTGAGGACCGCGTAGACGTACGTCACCCAGTTGGTGACGATGAGGACGGCCGCCACCGTGAGCACGCCGAGGGTGCGCGGGCTGCGGAACACCGCGGTGAAGGTCCGCAACGACCGGGTGACGCTCAGCAGCAGCACGCAGAACACGAGCGACCACACGATCCGGTGCGCGATGATCTCCACGGCGCCCGCCGGCTCGAGGAGCGGGAAGTACAGGGGCATGGCGCCCCAGAGGAGGAACGCCCCGAGCCCCAGCGGGAGGCCCCAACGGGCCGCGGGAGGGGCGGCGGTGGTGGTCACCAGCGCAGGATATGCCGTGGGGTGACCAGTGCCACCGCGGACGGATTTCCGCAGCGGCCGACGGGCCGCTATGGTTGTCTCCGCAAGGTCGTCCGCGGCCTTGCTCGGCAGGTTGCCCGAGCGGCCAAAGGGAGCTGACTGTAAATCAGCCGTCATCGACTTCGGGGGTTCGAATCCCTCACCTGCCACCGCACGGAGCGGTCCTCATCTCGGTGAGGCTGCTCCGGCACCCGGGGAGGGTGCAGGTGCGGCCACGCGAGCTGGATTTCGTCCGGACCGCCCAGGCCGTGTAATGTTCTCTCCGCGCCCCGATAGCTCAGTCGGTAGAGCATCTCCATGGTAAGGAGAAGGTCAAGGGTTCGATTCCCTTTCGGGGCTCTGTGACACGACGCGGGTCCGCCTCCCGAGACAACGGGTGGACGGTCCCGCGCTGAGTCACGCGCGGCGGGGTAGCTCAGCTGGTCAGAGCGCACGACTCATAATCGTGAGGTCGCGGGTTCGAGCCCCGCCCTCGCTACCAACCACACGGCAACACACGGTTCGACGGCCGGCGTCGGACCACCCAGATCCTTGACGCACGTTGCGCCTTCCGGGGGCGCGAGAGGTGACACACCATGGCTTCCAAGAGCGCGGACGTCCGCCCGAAGATCACGCTCGCCTGCGTGGACTGCAAGGAGCGGAACTACATCACCAAGAAGAACCGCCGCAACAACCCGGACCGCCTCGAGATGGCGAAGTTCTGCCCGCGTTGCGGCAAGCACACCGCTCACCGCGAGACCCGCTGACGCGGTCTCGTCGCGAGACTCCACACCGACGTGGCGAACACCCAGCCCGACACCGCCTTCGCAGGCCGTGAGTACCCGGCCACCGAGCCGTACCAGGTAGGGCGCGAGAAGATCCGCGAGTTCGCCGCCGCCGTCGGCGCCCAGCACCCCGCGCACCACGACACCGTGGCGGCGCGGGGTCTCGGCTATCCGGACCTCGTCGCGCCGCCCACGTTCGCGGTGGTGATCGCCCAGCGTGCTGAGTCCCAGTACGTCGCCGACCCCGCGGCCGGGATCGACTTCTCGCGCGTGGTGCACGCGGACGAGAAGTTCGAGCACCACCGCCCCATCGTCGTCGGCGACGAGCTGGTGACGATCCTGCACGTCGACTCCGTGACGCAGCGGGCCAGCATCTCCATGGTCACCACGCGGTGCGAGATCTTCGCCGCCGGGGCCGACGGCGCCGCTCCGGGCGAGCACGTCGCCACGGTGACCTCCAGCCTGGTCGTCCGCGGGGAGGACTCCTGATGTCCGAGCAGGGACCCGAGCTGGCCTCGCTCGCGGTCGGCGACGTCGTCGCCTCTCGCGCCATCGAGCTCGGCCGGTCCACGTTGGTCCGCTACGCGGGTGCCAGCGGCGACTTCAACCCGATCCACTGGGACGAGGGGTTCGCGACCGAGGTCGGGCTCCCGGGCGTGATCGCTCACGGCATGTGCACGATGGGCTCCGTGATCGGCGTCGTCACCGACTGGGTCGGCGACCCGGGCGCGATCGTCCGGTACGGCACACGCTTCACCAAGCCCGTGCCGGTGCCGGCCCGCGGCACCGCCGTCGTCGACGTCGTCGCGACGGTCGGCGCGGTCGACCCCGACGCCGGCACGGTCCGCGTCGACCTCACGGTCACCCACGAGGACGTCAAGGTTCTCGGCCGGGCGCAGGCCGTCGTCCGCCTGGCCTGAGCCCTCCTGCGAGAGCAGCCCCTCCGGGATTTCCGGGTGGCACCTCTTCACGCCGACGGGTGACACGAGTAACCTTTGAGTGCTGCCCCCAACGGTGGGGGTGCGGACCATCGAAGGAGATGCTCATGTCCAGATCGTCACGCGTCCCACCCGGCCCGACCGCCGCGGTCGTCCCCGCCCCGCCCGCGGCGATCTCCCGCCGCGGCGTGCTCGTCGCGGGTGCCGCCGGAGCGTTCACGATCGCCACCGGTGCCGAGGCGTGGGCCGCCGGGCACACCGGCCGGGGTGGCCCGCCGTGGCCCGGCCACGGCGGCGGGCACGGCGGGTCCGTCCGGCGGGCCCACGAGTTCCTCGGCGTGATGACCGACGCCTATCCGGAGGTCAACACCGGGCCCCGGCTGGCTCAGTCCTACGCCGACCAGCTCGGCCTGTTCTCGACCGCCTTCGTCTACGACGTCGCCCTGACGATCTGTGCCTCGCTCGCCGGTGGCCACGTCGAGCGTGCCGCCGTCCTGGCCGACGGCCTCGTCTTCGCCCAGGAGCACGACCCGGCCTACGACGACGGCCGCCTGCGCCAGGGGTACAACGCCGGCCCGTACACGTTCTACGACGGCTCGGAGCAGGCCTACGGACTCGAGCTGCCCGACGGCACCGCGAACATCGGCTGGCAGTTCGGGTTCCTCGGGACCGCGGTCGGCGACATGGCGTGGCCCGGGATCGCGCTGCTGCACGCCTACGACGTGACGGGGGAGCGCCGCTACCGGGACGCCGCCGTGCGGATCGGCGAGTGGATCCTCGACAACACCTGGTCCGAGCGCACGCTCGGTGGCTTCTCCTTCGGCGTCGACGCCGCGAACGCCCCGGTGCCCAACGGTTCGACCGAGCACAACGTCGACTGCGTGGCGTTCTTCCGCCAGCTCGACGCCCTCGTGGGTGGACGGCGGTGGCGCCGGGCGGAGCGGCACGCGCGCGAGTTCGTCGACCGCATGTGGGACCGGCGCGGCGGGTACTTCTACACCGGGACGAACGACGGCGAGGAGATCAATCCCGACCCGCTGCCCCTGGACCCGGCGACCTGGAGCTGGCTCGCGCTGCGGGCGAACCGGTACGGCCGGGCCGTCGACTGGGCGGCCGCGGACCTCGCCGCCCGCGACGTCGCGGGCACCGGGAACTCGCAGCTGCCCGAGGAAACCGCCATCTCCGGCGTGACGTTCTCGAGCGCGAGCCTCACGACGACGGCCTCGTACGAGGGCATCCCGGCGCACCAGGACGCCGTCTGGCTGGAGGGCACGGCGCAGCTCGCCTGCGCGCTGACCGATCGCGGGCGCGGGCGACGCGACGCCGGACGCGCCGAGGACCTGCTGGCCGAGGTCCGCCGGACGCAGGACCTGCTCGGCGGCGGCCAGACGGTGGGCGGCGCCCCGCTGCCGGCACGCTCCGGCGTCGTGGCCGCCTCGAGCCTCGTCGACACCGGGTTCGGGTTCGGCTACTTCCAGGTGCAGCACACGGGAGCCACGTCCTGGTACCTCATGGCAGCCGCCGGGGCGAACCCGCTGCAGGTCGGAGGCCTGCGCCGGGGCAGGTGACCGGCGGGCAGGGTGCCTGAGCAGGGCGGCGGTGCGTCGTGCTACGTTGCGGGTGATCCCACGGGAGCCTCACGCAGGGGCTGAGATCGGGCTGACGCGGCCCGGACCGTCGAACCTGACCGGGTCATGCCGGCGTAGGAAGATGGAGTACACATGTCGCACGACGCACCGTCGCGCGCGCTCGCCTTCGAGCGCGACATCGAGACCGGGATCGTCGTCCCGGTCACCGAGATCACCCTGGCCGACGCCCCCGACGGGTCGGCCAACCCACCGGTGCGGATCTACCGCACCGACGGCCCGGGCGGCGACCCCACGCAGGGGATCCCGGGCCTGCGCACGGCGTGGATCGCCGAGCGGGAGGACACCGAGGAGTACGAGGGACGCGAGCGCGACCTGGCCGACGACGGCCGGGGAGCCCGCCGGCGGGGCGCCGCGTCCGCCGAGTGGCAGGGCGAGCGGCGCACCCCGCGTCGTTCGTTGCCGGGCCGCACGATCACCCAGATGCACTACGCCCGCCGCGGCGAGATCACCCCGGAGATGCGGTTCGTCGCCATCCGGGAGGGCGTCGACGTGGAGCTGGTGCGTTCGGAGGTCGCGGCCGGACGCGCGATCATCCCCAACAACGTGAACCACCCCGAGTCCGAGCCGATGATCATCGGGCGCGCGTTCACCGTGAAGGTCAACGCCAACATCGGCAACTCCGCGGTGCACTCCACGATCGCCGAAGAGGTGGAGAAGCTGCAGTGGGCCACGAAGTGGGGCGCGGACACGGTCATGGACCTGTCCACCGGCGACGACATCCACACCACCCGCGAGTGGCTGCTGCGCAACGCCCCGGTCCCGATCGGCACGGTGCCGATCTACCAGGCCCTCGAGAAGGTCGACGGCGACGCCTCCCGGCTCACCTGGGAGATCTACCGCGACACCGTCATCGAGCAGTGCGAGCAGGGCGTCGACTACATGACGGTGCACGCCGGCGTGCTGCTGCGTTACGTCCCGCTGACGGCGAACCGGGTGACCGGCATCGTCTCGCGCGGCGGGTCGATCATGGCCGGCTGGTGCCTCGCCCACCACCAGGAGAACTTCCTCTACACCCACTACGACGAGCTCTGCGAGATCTTCGCGCGGTACGACGTCGCGTTCTCCCTCGGGGACGGCTTGCGGCCCGGCTCGATCGCGGACGCCAACGACGCCGCCCAGTTCGCGGAGCTGGACACGCTGGCCGAGCTGACCAAGCGGGCCTGGGAGCACGACGTCCAGGTGATGGTCGAGGGCCCCGGTCACGTCCCGCTGCACCTGGTGCGCGAGAACGTCGAGCGGCAGCAGGAGCTGTGCGACGGTGCCCCGTTCTACACGCTCGGGCCGCTGGTCACGGACATCGCGCCGGGCTACGACCACATCACCTCGGCCATCGGCGCCACGGAGATCGCCCGGTACGGCACGGCGATGCTCTGCTACGTCACGCCGAAGGAGCACCTCGGCCTGCCGAACCGCGACGACGTGCGCACCGGCGTCGTGACCTACAAGATCGCGGCGCACGCGGCCGACGTCGCCAAGGGCCACCCGGGGGCCACGGAGCGGGACGACGCGCTGAGCAAGGCCCGGTTCGAGTTCCGGTGGCGCGACCAGTTCAACCTCTCGCTGGACCCGGAGCTGGCCGAGTCGTACCACGACGAGACGCTCCCGGCGGAGGCGGCCAAGACGGCGCACTTCTGCTCGATGTGCGGGCCGAAGTTCTGCTCGATGCGCATCTCGCAGGACATCCGCGACGAGTTCGGCGACGCCGGTGCGCAGCAGGACGTCGTGGCCGCCGCCGAGTCGGAGATGGTGGCGGGCATGGCCGCCAAGTCGGCGGAGTTCCGCGCCGCCGGGGGAGAGGTCTACCTCCCGACCCCGACGATGCCCGCCCCACCGAGGTAGTGCCCCGCCCGCCGAGCTAGTAGCGCTCGCTCCGAGGTAGTGGGTCGTCCGCCGAGGTAGTAGCGCGCGCCGCGAGGTAGTGCTCCGCCCGCCGAGGTAGTAGCGCTCATAGCGAGATAGTGCCCGACGGCGTGAGGTAGCGCCGGGCGGGAACGTCGAAGCCGGGTGTCGGGTCCCGTGCACGGTCGTCAGTCCCGAAGTGGAGGGCGCCC
>NZ_JALKAT010000054.1:0-12288 GCF_023015685.1 Isoptericola sp. S6320L | reverse complement strand
GCCGGCTTTGCCGGGCTTCCAGGCCCAGAAATCGCGCCCACAACGCTCGTCGTCGGAACAACCTAGGAGCGAAGATGCCCCTCGTGGCAGGCGTGGACACCTCCACGCAGTCCTGCAAGATCGTCGTGCGCGACGCCGAGACCGGCGCCCTGGTGCGGTCCGGCTCCGCACAGCACCCCGACGGCACGGAGATCCACCCCGACCACTGGTGGACGGCCTTCACCGAGGCGGCCCGCGCAGCGGGCGGGCTCGACGACGTGGCCGCGATCGCCGTCGGCGGCCAGCAGCACGGCCTGGTCGCCCTCGACGCCGAGGGGAGCATCGTCCGCGACGCCCTGCTGTGGAACGACACCCGCTCCGCGCCCGCCGCCGAGGACCTGATCCGCGAGCTCGGCGAAGGTGACCGCGAGACCGGCGCCCAGCGCTGGGCGGACGCCACCGGGTCCGTCCTCGTCGCCTCGCTGACCATCACCAAGCTGCGCTGGCTGCGCGACGCCGAACCCGACAACGCGGCCCGCGTCGCCGCCGTCGCGCTCCCCCACGACTGGCTGACCTGGCGCATCGCCGGCTACGGCCCCGCGGGCGAGTCGCCGCTCGGTCCGGACCTCACGGCGCTGTGCACCGACCGCTCCGACGCCTCGGGGACCGGCTACTACGACGCCGAGGCACCGGCCGACGACGGCACCCCCGGGACGCTCGGCGCCTACCGCCGCGACCTGCTCGCCCTCGGGTTCGGCCGCGACGACGTCGTGCTGCCGCGGGTCCTGGCACCCTCGGAGCCGGGCGGCGTCGCCCACCCGTCCGTGGCCGGGTCCGCCGTCGACGGCGGCGCGTTGCTGGGCCCCGGCGCGGGCGACAACGCAGGCGCCTCGCTCGGACTGGGTATGGGACCGGGCGACATCGCGATCTCGATCGGCACCTCCGGCGTCGTCTCGGCCGTCGCGCCGCAGCGCACCGCCGACGGCTCCGGGGCGATCAACGGGTTCGCCGACGCCACCGGCAACGCCCTGATGCTCGCCGTGACGCTGAACGCGGCACGGGTGCTCGACGCCGCCCGCACCGTGCTCGACACCGACTTCGACGGTCTCGCCCGCCTCGCCCTGTCGGCGCCGCCCGGGGCGGACGGCCTCGTGCTGGTGCCGTACCTCGAGGGCGAGCGCACGCCGAACCGCCCCGACGCCACCGGCACCCTGCACGGCCTGCGCCTGGCCACCTCGACCCGCGAGCACCTCGCCCGCGCCTACGTCGAGGGGATGCTGTGCGGGCTGGCCGACGGCCTCGACGCCCTGCGGGCCCAGGGGGTCCCGGTCGAGCGCGTCATGCTCATCGGGGGCGCCGCGCAGTCGCCGGCGGTCCAGGAGATCGCACCGCAGGTCTTCGGGGTGCCCATCTCGATCCCCGCTGCCGGCGAGTACGTGGCCGACGGCGCCGCACGGCAGGCGGCGTGGGTCCTCGCCGCCGCGTCGGACCCGGACGCCGCGGCGCCCTCGTGGTCGACGTCGGTCACGGCGACGCTCGAGGCCGACCCCCGTCCGGTGGTGCGCGAGCAGTACGCGGCGGTCCGCGACCTCGTGTAGCGCCGAGAGACATGAGAGAGGTCTGAGAGAGGCCTGAGAGAGCCTGCGAGGCCCGGGGGGATCTGTCCTCCCGGGCCTCTCCGCGTGCCGGTACTCCTGGACCGGCGGGCAGTCCTAACCGTTTAGGCCGCTGACCGCGGTGGGCCTGCGTCACTACCGTGGCCGGGATCCCGCTTCCCTTCGCAGATCGGAGCCCGCCATGACGCAGGTACGACGACGAACCCGCTGGACGGCACTGCTCGCCACAGCCGGCCTGGTGACCACCGGCGCCGTCGGCGTGGTGGCGGCCACCAGCGCCGCGGCCGCCGAGGGTTGCTCGGTCGACTACCGGGTCACCAACGAGTGGTCGGGCGGCTTCCAGGCCGACGTCACGGTCACCAACCTCGGCGACCCGATCTCTTCGTGGGAGCTCGGGTGGACGGCCGCCTCCGGCCAGTCGGTGACCCAGGCGTGGAACGCCGAGGTCACCCAGTCCGGGAGCACGGTCACGGCCTCGGGCGTCGGTTGGAACTCGAACCTCGCCGCGGACGGCTCGGCGAGCTTCGGCTTCATCGGCACCTGGTCCGGCAGCAACCCCGTCCCCGGCGCCTTCACCCTCGACGGGGTGGCCTGCACGGGTGACGTGGGCGAGCCGGACCCGACGCCGACGCCGGACCCGACCGACGACCCGACGCCGCCGTCGTCGGAGCTCTACGTGGACGTGACGAACCAGTCGTACGAGGCCTGGCAGGCCGCGAGCGGCACCGACAAGGACCTCCTGGCCAAGATCGCGCACACGCCGCAGGCGTACTGGGTCGGCAACTGGAACGACGCGACGACGGAGCGCGAGGCGGTCGCCGACTACACCGGTCGCGCGGTGGCCGACGGCACGACGCCGATCCTCGCCGTCTACGCCATCCCCGGCCGCGACTGCGGCAACCACTCCGGCGGCGGCGTGGAGCAGAGCGAGTACGCCCACTGGATCGACGAGGTCGCGGCCGGCATCCAGGGCAGCCCGTACATCGTCCTCGAACCGGACGCCCTCGCCCAGCTCGGGGACTGCGACGGCCAGGGTGACCGGGTCGGCTACCTGCGGTACGCCGCCGAGCAGCTGACGAACGCCGGCGGTCGGGTGTACATCGACGCCGGCCACTCGGGCTGGTTGAGCCCCTCCGAGGCGGCGGACCGGCTGAACCAGATCGGGTTCGAGCACGCCGTCGGGTTCGCGCTCAACACGTCGAACTACAACACCACGGCGGCCGAGCGGGCCTACGGCGAGCAGATCTCGGCGCTGACGGGCGGGGCACGGTTCGTCATCGACACCTCGCGCAACGGCAACGGGTCCAACGGCGAGTGGTGCAACCCGCGCGGTCGCGCGCTCGGTGAGCGGCCCGCGGTCGTGACCGAGCCCGGTGGCCTGGACGCGCTGCTGTGGGTCAAGCTGCCCGGCGAGTCGGACGGCACCTGCAACGGCGGCCCGTCCGCCGGCGCCTGGTGGCAGGAGATCGCCCTCGAGATGGCGGAGAACGCCTCCTGGTGACGCCCCACCGCTCGCGGGTGTGAGGCCTGCGGTCCCGGACCCCGTCCTGGACCGCAGGCCTCACGCCCGCGACGTGCGGTCGCCGGTCGGACGGCGCGCGTACGTACGGATGCGGTAGCGCAGCCCGTCCGTGCCCGACGACGTCTGCCAGTCTGCCGCCGGTCCGTCGACGAACGACCACTCGGCGAGGTCGAGCACCGGCGCGAACGCGTCCCCCGCCACCTCCAGGTCGATCTCCGTGACCACGCACCGGTCGGCGAGCGCCACCGCCTCCGCGTAGACCTGACCGCCGCCCATGACCCACACCTCGTCACCACCGGGCGCCTCGCTCGCGACGTCCAGCGCGGCAGGCAGCGACGACGCGACGACGGCGCCGTCGTCGGACCACCCGGGCTGCCGCGTCACCACCACGTTGGTGCGTCGGGGCAGCGGCCGGACGCGGGGCGGCAGGGACGCCCAGGTGAGCCGGCCCATGACGACGGGGTGCCCCGCCGTCGTGCGCTGGAAGTGCGCGAAGTCCTCGGGGACGTGCCACGGGATGGTCCCGCCCGCGCCGATCACCGGCCGGCCCGCGGCGTCGCGGGCCTGCGCCCAGATCAGACCGATCACACGGCCACCGGAGCCTTGATGCCGGGGTGGTGCCGGTAGCCGACCACCTCGATGTCCTCGTACTCGTAGGCGTCGATCGAGTCGCGCGGCGCGAGCCGCAGCGTCGGGTACGGGTAGGGGTCGCGCGCGAGCTGCGTGGTCACCTGGTCGACGTGGTTGTCGTAGATGTGGCAGTCACCACCGGTCCACACGAAGTCGCCCAGCGCGAGCCCGGTCTGCGCCGCGACCATGTGCGTGAGCAGCGCGTAGGACGCGATGTTGAACGGCACGCCGAGGAACAGGTCCGCGGAGCGCTGGTAGAGCTGGCAGCTCAGCCGGCCGTCGGCCACGTAGAACTGGAACATGACGTGGCAGGGCGGCAGCGCCATGTTGTCGATCTCGGCCACGTTCCACGCAGAGACGAGGTGCCGCCGCGAGTCGGGGTTGCTGCGGATCTGCTCGATCACCGCCGCGATCTGGTCCACGTGCCGGCCGTCCGGCGTCGGCCAGGAGCGCCACTGCACGCCGTAGACCGGGCCGAGCTCGCCGTCGACGTCGGCCCACTCGTCCCAGATTGACACCCCGCGCTCCTGGAGCCAGCGCACGTTGGCCTCGCCGCGCAGGAACCACAGCAGCTCGTACGCGATCGACTTCAGGTGCACCCGCTTGGTCGTGACCAGCGGGAAGCCCGCCGAGAGGTCGTAGCGGATCTGGCGCCCGAACACGCTGCGGGTGCCCGTCCCGGTGCGGTCGGCCTTGCGCGTGCCGTGCTCCAGGACGTCGCGGAGCAGGTCCTCGTACGGGGTCGGTACGGTGCCCGACGGCGCGGGCTCGCCCGCGGGCGAGGGAGCGGTCGGGGCGGTCGTTGCGTCGAGGGCCACACGCGTCAGTGTCGGCCGTCGCACCACGCTGGTCAAACACCCTGGTCGGCCGGTCCCCGCATGGACTGCGCGGCCGCCGACCTGGTGGTCAACGGGTCCCGGCCGGCCCGCATCCGCGCGTCGTCATGGTGCCCGGACTCTGCGGCAGGTCGTCGAGGCTGCGCATGCTGCCCGCGAGGCCAGCCTGGCCCGGCGCGGAGAGGGCGCCTCCACGTCAGGCTGCTCGGACGTGACGCACGCGATGTCACAGAAAGGCGTGCCGCACGGTCGAGAGGGTGAGAGCGCGCACGGTGCGCGCCGTACAGGAGGCGGTCATGGAACGCATCGTCATCGTCGGCGGGGGCTACGCCGGGTTCACGGCGGCCCGCGAGCTCGAGAAGCACCTGCGGCCCGAACTGCGGCGCGGCGACGTCGAGCTGGTGCTCGTGGACCCGCGCCCGTACATGACCTACCAGCCGTTCCTGCCCGAGGTGGTCGGCGCGTCGGTCGAAGCCCGGCACGCCGCCGTGGCGCACCGCACCCACCTGCGCCGCACCCGGCTCGTCGACGGCACCGTGACCCGGATCGACCACGCCGCCCACCAGGTAGTCGTGCGCCCGCGGAGTGGGGCCGAGCAACACATCGACTACGACACCGTGGTCGTCACCGCCGGCGCCGTGACCCGGGTCTTCCCCGTGCCGGGCGTGTCGGAGCACGGCATCGGCATGAAGCACGTCGAGGAGGCCGTCGCGATCCGTGACCGCCTGCTGACGTCCTTCGACCAGGCCGCGGTGCTTCCGGCCGGCCCGGAGCGCCGACGGCTGCTGACCGTGACGTTCGTGGGCGGCGGGTTCTCCGGCGTGGAGGGGTTCGGGGAGCTGCTCTCCCTCGCGCACGACCTGCTGGACCGCTACCCCGAGATCCACGCCTCGGAACTGCAGTTCCATCTCGTGGAACGCAGCCCGCGCATCCTGCCCGAGGTCACCGACCGTCCCGGGCGCTGGGTCGTCAGCGAGCTCGAACGACGTGGCGCGAGGGTCCACCTCGGCACCGGTCTCGAGTCGGCCACCGACGGCGTGGTCAGGCTGTCCACGGGCGAGTCGTACGCGACGGGCCTGCTCGTGTGGACGGCCGGCAACGCTGCCAACCCCGTGGTCGCCACGCACACCGACCTGCCGGTCGACGAGCGCGGCTACGTCGTCGTACGACCCGACCTGCGGGTCGGCACGGACGACGTCCCGATCGACGACGCGTGGGCTGCCGGGGACGGTGCCGCGGTGCCCGATCTCGCCGTTCCGCGTCCGGGCGCGCTCGCGGTCCCGAACGCCCAGCACGCGGTGCGCCAGGGCCGCCGGCTGGCGCGCAACCTCGCCGCCACGCTGCGCGGCCGGCGCACCCGTCCGTACGTGCACGGCAGCCTCGGAGTCATCGCGACCCTCGGCCTCGGGTCCGGCGTCTTCGAGCTCCGCCGCCTCGTCGTGCGCGGCCGCCTCGCCTGGATGATGCACCGTGGGTACCACGTGCTCGCCATCCCCACGTGGGAGCGGAAGGCTCGGGTCCTGGCCGTGTGGCTCACGGCCGCCGTGTTCGGCCGCGACGTCGTCTCGCTCACGTCGGTGCAGCGACCCCGTGCCGCTTTCGTCGCTGCGGCACCGCGCTCGACCACGTCGATCCTGGCGGAGGGCGGCACCCCCGGGCAGGAGACGCGGGGTGCCGCGGAGCCGGCGCACGTCGCCTGAGGGCGTGCTCACCCCGTGGCGGCGTAGCCCCCGAGCTTGTCCGGGTTGACCTGGACGTAGACGTGCTCGATCCCCCGCGTCGTCACGTCGAGCGCGAGGAGCGCGAACGGCGCGCCCTCGCGCGAGACGAGCAGCGCCGGGAGGCCGTTGGCGTCGACCTCGCGCAGCGTCGCGTCAGCCCAGTACTTGCGCCAGACGTTGTCGAAGAACAGGGAGACGCGCGCCACGCCCACGAGCTCCTTGCGCGAGGCGTGCACCTTGCCCCCGCCGTCGGGTCGGGCGACGACGGTGTCGGCCAGGTACCGCTCGAACCGGCCGAGGTCACCGTCGTGCGCGGCCGCGACGAACTCGTCGAGAAGGCGCCTGTGCTCCGCCGCGTCCACCCGCGCCGGAGCACGCCGGTTGATCCGCTCCCGCGCACGGCGGGCCAGCTGACGGGCGTTGGCCTCCGACGTCTCGAGGATC
This sequence comes from Isoptericola sp. S6320L, assembly GCF_023015685.1. NCBI lineage: Bacteria > Bacillati > Actinomycetota > Actinomycetes > Micrococcales > Promicromonosporaceae > Isoptericola > Isoptericola sp. S6320L. Next base: position 5,540 of record NZ_JALKAT010000054.1, on the reverse strand, counting down.
TCAGCGACCCGTCGATAGGGATAGCCGAAGGCCTCGCGCAGCACGTACACCGCGCGCTCGGTCGGAGCCAGGCGCTCGAGGAGCATGAGGGTCGCGAGCTCGAGCGCCTCGGCTCTCTCCGCCCCCAGGGCCGGGTCCTGCGCGGTGTCGACAGGTTCGGGGAGCCACGGACCGACGTACGTCTCACGACGTGCGCGGGCCGAGCTCGCGGCGTTGATCGCGAGCCGTGTGGTGATCGTGGTCAGGAACGCCGCGGGATTGCTCACCACCGACCGGTCCGTGCGCTGCCAACGGACCCACGCGTCCTGCACCACGTCCTCTGCCTCGGCGACGCTCCCGAGCATGCGGTAAGCGATGCCGAACAGCTGGGACCTGGCCGCGACGAACGCCTCCAGCGCCCCGGGTTCCACGTGGACACCGGGGCGCTCGGGGCGCTCGCTCGCCGTCGTGCGCGACGTCATGCGGTCACAGTACGCCGAGGAGGGCAGCAGCGTCGGTGGTCAGCCCGAGAACCGAGCCCAGGTCACCTCGCCGCGCCGGAACTCGCCCCGGGGGACGATCGAGTCCTCGTCGAGCAGAGCACCGAAGTACGTGGCCTCGGGATCGGCGACGACCTCCCGGCCGTCGTCCTGCGCGGCGAGCGCGAGCCGGACGAACTCGTCGAAGCGCAGGCGCTCTGGTCCCGCCACCTCGAGGATGCCGTCCAGCGGCTCGCCGGTCACCACGTCGGCGACGGCGCGTGCCACGTCGGTTGAGGCGACCGGCTGGAAGGCGACCGGCGGGAGGTGGACCACGCCGTCGACCGTGGAGCCGTCGGCGATGGTCTTCGCGAACTCGAAGAACTGCGTGGCCCGGACGATCGACCACCGGCGCCCCGCGTCCTGGACGAGCTGCTCCTGAGCGAGCTTGGCGCGTAGGTAGCCCGCGTCCGTACGGTCTGTTCCCACGATGGACAGGACGACGTGGTGCCTCACCCCGGCCCGCTCCTCGGCGTCGAGCAACCTCCCGGTCGACGTGGTGAAGAAGCGCATCACGTCGTCGTCCGCGAACGACGGCGAGTTCGACACGTCGACCACCGCGTCCGCCCCTGCCAGAGCGTCGTCGACCCCCGCACCGGTGAGCGTGTCGACGCCGGTGCTCGGCGCCGCCACGACCCCGTCGTGCCCCGCCTCCCGCAGGAGCGCCACCAGCTGGCTGCCGACGAGGCCGGTACCTCCGATGACCACGATCTTCATGCGACTCTCCCTTTTCGTGTGCAGCGGCCTGCAGCCGCCTGACACCCTCCTGACCGAGCAGCAGCGCGATCCGTGACAGCGCGCCGGGATCTGCGGCTACCGTGGCGCCATGGGTCCCCGACGTCTCGCGACCACCGGCGGGCTCGCCGCCCTCGTCAGCGTGCTCATCGTGCTGCTCTACGCAGCGCGGATCGGCCGCCGGATCGGCGAACCGGGCGTCGTCTCCGGCCTCGTGGTGGTGCTGCTCGTGGCCGTGGTCGCCGTCGCGGCGTGGTTCGCCGTGGTCTCGGCGCGCGTGCGCGGCCAGGTCGCGCGGGTGGCGCGGCACCGGCCCGGCGCGCCGCTGTTCGTGGGGCGCCCGACGACGGCACTGACGGCCGAGGCGCGCAACCTGCGGGCCGGGACGCGCGGCCTCCCGCCCGACTGCCCGGACCGGGAGCACGTGGTCTACGCGATCCTCACCGACCGGGTGGAGCTGTGGGTGCGCGGCGACGACGCCCCGCGCTGGTGGGTCACGCTGCCCGCCCCGGTGGCGGCCGGCACCGTCCGGTCCGGCCGGCGGGAGCTGGACGCCCTGACGGTCCGGGACGCCTCGGCCCGGCTGCAGCTCGTCCCGACCTCGGACGCCGCGCGGGCCTGGCCGTCCCGAGCGCACCGGGCCGCCGCCGTCGCGCACGCCCGGGAACTGCTGCAGCGCTGAGCGCCCGGGCCGGGCCGGGCTGGGCTGGGCCGGACGCTGAGCGCCGGCTACTCCGCGTCGGCGGGCCGCGCGTGCTTCGGCGGGTGCGGCGGGTCGAGGGGCTCGTCCGGGACGTCGGCCGGCTCGTCGGCGCGCAGGTGGGCGCCGCGTCCCACCGAGGAGGCGTGCGAGGCGCGGTCCGCGGCCTCGGCCGCCGCGATGTCGGGCCCGGTGGCCCCGGGGCGCTCGGGGTGCACGTCGCCGTCGTCGCCGTCGTGCTCGCCGCTGTCGCCGTCGGACAGCTCGCCCGGCAGGATCTTTCCGGATCCGAAGTCGGACTTGTCCCGTCTGCTCATCCTCTGATCCAAGCACCGTCCGGCGGCACTCGCGCGGTGTGACGGACGCCGTCGCGCACGGCAGCCGTGCGGTGCGAGGATCGACCCATGACCGACCAGACCACCACCGGCGACGACATCGCCGCCGTGACCCCCTCCCCCACCGACCCGCTGTGGGTCGAGCGCACCGGCACCCGGACCTACCGTGGGCACACCGCCCGCGGGGCCAGCGTGGAGATCGGACCGGCCTCCGAGGGCGCCGTCTTCACCCCGGGTGAGCTGCTGAAGATCGCGCTCGCCGCCTGCGCGGGCATGGCCAGCGACCTGAAGTTCTCGCGGGTGCTCGGCGACGACTACGGGGTGACCATCCGGGTCGAGGACCCCAAGGACATGGCCGACGACCGCTACCCCGTCCTGACGGAGAAGTTCGAGATCGACCTGTCGGGCCTGGACGACAAGACCCGGGAGAAGACGCTCCTGCTCGCGCAGCGTTCCATCGACCGCGCGTGCACCGTCGGACGCACCCTCAAGGCCGGCGCCGAGGTCCCGCCCGCGGAGTTCGCCCAGCCGGACGAGGCCTGAGCATGTCCCCGCGACCGCCGCACCGCGTCGAGGTGTCCCGGCTGGTGCCCCTCGACGCGGAGACGGCGTTCGCCCGGGTGACGGACCCGCGCCTCCACCCGCGATGGATCCCCCTCACGCGCTTCGAGGGTGACCCGACGGTGGCACCAGCGCCCGGCGTCGCGTTCACCATGGTCAGCGGGCCTGGCGCGCGGCGCGGCCGCGACGGGTTCGTCGACCGCATGACGACGCTGGAGCACCTCGCGCCGTCGACGGAGGACGCGGTCGTCGGGCGCAACGTCGTGCGCAAGGACGGGCCGGCCCTGCTCGGCACCGCGGGCCTCGACGTCGTCCCCGTCGACGAGCACCGCTCGCGGGTCGTCTGGTGGGAGGAGGCGTACCTCGCCGGGCCGTGGCCACGGCGGCTGAACGCCGCCGCCGTGGGCGTGTTCCTGCGCGGGATGCTGGCGCTCGCGCTGTGGCGGTTCGGCCGTGAGGTCAGCAGAGGCGGTCGCAGGTAGAGTCCCGGAGGTGAGCACGCCGGACGTTTCACCGCCGAGCGGCGGCGAGGTCGAGAGCTGGACCCGCTACCGCCCCACTCCCCTGCTCGACTCCCTCCTGGACAAGGCCGTGACGATCCCCTCGGCCGCGATCCACAAGCACGTGGACGTGGTCCGGCGGCGCAACCCCGAGGCGGACCCGGCGCGTGTCATCCGCATCCTGGAGCGCGAGTACCTCACCGTGGTGGCGACCACCGGCGGCGCGGTGGGCGCAGCGGCCGCCACGCCCGCGGTCGGCACGACGGCCGCCGCCGTGCTCACCACGAGCGACATCGCCACCTTCTTCGCGACGTCGGCGGCGTTCTCGCTGGCGGTCGCCGACGTGCACGGCATCCCCATCGACGACGTCAACCGGCGTCGCGCCCTGCTGCTGGCGACCGTGCTCGGCGAGTCCGGGGCGCGCGACGTCCAGCGGGCCGCCGAGGGGTCGCAGCTCGCCTGGGGCAAGGTCCTGCTGACGTCCATGCCGCAGACGGCGATCAAGCGGGTCAACCGCGTGCTCACGCACCGGTTCCTCAAGCGGCAGGTGGCCAAGCAGGGCACGCTGGCGCTGGGCCGGATGATCCCGTTCGGCGTCGGCGCCGTCGTCGGGTTCGCCGGTGGGCGCGCCCTGGGGCACGGTGTGGTGTCGCAGTCGCGGTCCGCGTTCGGGACACCGCCGGACCACTTCCCCCGGGTGATCGAGAACGAGCGCCCGGCTCTCGAGGAGGGTGGCGGCGAGAGCCACCGGACTGTGCGGTTCCGCCGATTCCTCCGGCGAGGTTCGGCCAACTCCGACGACGACGGCGCCCGCCCCGGCGCGTAGTCTCGTGCGCGTGAGCATCTCACCCGACCAAGCAACCGCCGTCGACCCCGCGCTCGCCGCCCGCCTGCCGGAGCTGCGCGAGCAGTACGCCGCCCTGCAGGCCCGCGGACTGAGTCTCGACCTCACCCGCGGCAAGCCCTCGGCCGAGCAGCTCGACCTCTCCGAGGAGCTGCTGTCGCTGCCCGGCGAGGGGAACCACACCTCCGCGTCCGGCACCGACGTGCGCAACTACGGCGGGCTCGCGGGCCTGCCGGAGCTGCGCGAGATCTTCGCCGAGCTCCTCGGTGTCCCGACCGAACAGCTCCTCGCCCAGGACAACGCCTCCCTGCGCCTCATGTACGACTGCATGGTCCAGGCGATCCTGTTCGGCGTCCCGGGCGGCGACGGCCCTTGGTCCGCCGCCGAGGGGCCGATCACGTTCATCTGCCCGGTGCCCGGGTACGACCGGCACTTCGCGATCTGCGAGGAGCTGGGCATCCGCATGGTGACCGTGCCCATGACGCCGGACGGCCCCGACGCCGAGGCCGTCGCCGCCCTCGTGGCCGACGACCCGTCGGTCAAGGGCCTGTGGGCCGTGCCCACGTACGCGAACCCGGACGGCTCCGTGGTCTCGGAGGCGGTCGCCCGGCGGCTCGTGTCGATGCCCACCGCGGCCGGCGACTTCCGCATCTTCTGGGACAACGCCTACGCGGTGCACCACCTGACCGAGCACGAGACCAAGACGGCCAACGCGATCGAGCTGGCTGCCGAGGCCAGCAACCCCGACCGTGTGCTGATGTTCGCCTCGACGTCCAAGGTGACGTTCGCGGGCGCGGGCGTGTCGTTCCTGGCGTCGTCGCCGGCCAACATCGCCTGGTTCACCGAGCACCTGTCGTTCCGGTCGATCGGGCCGGACAAGGTCAACCAGCTCCGGCACGCGCAGTTCTTCGGCGACGCCGCGGGCGTGCGGGCCCACATGGCCAAGCACCGCGAGATCCTGGCACCGAAGTTCGCGGCGGTCGTCTCGATCCTGTCCGAGCGGCTGGGCGACACGGGCGTCGCGACGTGGACGGACCCGGACGGCGGCTACTTCGTCTCGGTGGACGTGGTGCCCGGGACGGCGTCGCGGGTCGTGGAGCTTGCCGGCGAGGCCGGCATCAAGCTGACGCCGGCGGGCGCGACGTTCCCCTACGGCCGGGACCCGCAGAACCGCAACATCCGGCTCGCCCCGTCGATGCCCCCGCTGGACGAGGTGCGGGTGGCGATGGACGGCGTCGCGACCTGCATGCTGCTCGCCGCCGCCGAGAAGGCCGCCGCCTGACCCGCGTCTGACCCGCTCCCCGCGCCGCCCGCCTGTGCCGTTGTGGGTGCACGACACGCCGACCT
>NZ_JALKAT010000053.1:0-12804 GCF_023015685.1 Isoptericola sp. S6320L | reverse complement strand
GGTTCGGCGGCGTGTCGTGCACCCACAGCGGAGGGCGGGGTGGGGTGGAGTGGGGTGGGGCGGGCGTCAGGGGTGGGTGGTCACAGCCCCCGGGCCATCCGGTAGTACACCTGGTTCCAGCGCACCTGGTCGGTGAAGCCGCGCCGGGTCGTCGACTCGTCGATGACCAGCAGCTCGGTGCCCGCGATCTGGGCGAAGACCTCGAAGGCCTCGATCCCGGCGGCGGTCGACATCACCGTGTGGTGCGCGCCGCCGGCGGTCAGCCAGGCCTCGGCCGACGTCGCGAAGTCCGGTCGCGGCCGCCACACGGCCCGGGCCACGGGCAGGTTCGGCAGCTCCTCGGTGGGCGGCACGACGTCCACCACGTTCGCCGTGAGGCGGAACCGGTCGCGCATGTCGGCCAGCGAGACGACGACGGCGCCCTCGGTGGGGTCCGCGTCGAACACCATGCGCACCGGGTCCTCCTTGCCACCGATGCCGAGCGGGTGGATCTCCACCCGGGGCTTCGACGTCGTCAGGGAGGGGCAGATCTCCAGCATGTGCGCGCCGAGGATCAGCTCGTTGCCGGGCGTGAGGTCGTAGGTGTAGTCCTCCATGAGGGAGGCGCCGCCCGGCAGGCCCTCGCCCATGACCTTGGCGGCGCGGACCAGCACGGCCGTCTTCCAGTCGCCCTCGGCGCCGAAGCCGTAGCCCTTGCTCATGAGCCGCTGCACCGCGATGCCGGGGAGCTGGCGCAGGTCGCCGAGGTCCTCGAAGTTCGTGGTGAAGGCCTTCGCCCCGCGCTCGACGAGGAACGCCTCCATGGCAATCTCCTGGCGCGCGGCGTACCGCAGCGAGTCGTGACGCTCCCCGCCCGCGCGCAGCTCCGGCGCCACGTCGTAGAGCTCCTCGTACTCCGCCACCAGCGCGTCGACGGCGTCGTCCGAGACCTCCGCGACGGCGGCGACGAGCTCGTTGACCCCCCAGGTGTTGACCGAGACGCCGAACTGCAGCTCGGCCTCGGTCTTGTCGCCCTCGGTGACGGCCACGTTGCGCATGTTGTCGCCGAACCGGACGAGGGTGAGCTCGTGCGTGGCGGCCCAGCCGGCGGCGCCCCGGACCCAGGTGCCGACCCGGCGCTGCACGGCCGGGTTCGAGACGTGGCCCACCACCGTGGTCCGCGCGACGCCGAGGCGGGACAGCATGTACCCGTACTCGCGGTCGCCGTGCGCGGCCTGGTTGAGGTTCATGAAGTCCATGTCGATCTCGGACCAGGGCAGCTCGACGTTCGCCTGCGTGTGCAGGTGCAGCAGCGGCTTGCGCAGGGCGTCGAGCCCGGCGATCCACATCTTCGCGGGGCTGAAGGTGTGCATCCAGGTGATGACGCCGAGCACGTTGTCGTCGCTGTTCGCGTCGAGCATCGCGCGGCGGATCGAGCCGGAGTCCTTGAGGACCGGCTTCCACACGATGTTCGCGGGGACGTCGCCGGCGGCGTGCAGGGCCTCGGCGACCTCGCGCGACTGCTGCGCGACCTGCTCCAGGGTCTCGGGTCCGTACAGGTCCTGGCTGCCGGTGAGGAACCAGACCTCGCGGTCGCCGTAGGGCTTGCTCATGTGCTTCCTTTCGAGAGGGACGTTCGGGGCCGACGCCGGCCGGGGTCAGCGCTGGCCGTACACGTTCTGGTAGCGGTCGTACAGCGAGTCGACGTGCTCCTGCGCGATGGGGAGCGGCTCGCCGAGCTGGCGCGAGACGTGCACCGCGCGGGCGACCTCCTCGCACAGGACGGCGGCCTTGACGGCCGCCTTGGCGTCGGAGCCGATGGTGAACGGGCCGTGGTTCTGCATGAGCACGGCCTTCGAGCGGGAGCCCTGCAGCGTCTCGACGATCCCGCGGCCGATCGAGTCGTCGCCGATGATCGCGAACGGGCCCACGGGGACCGGTCCGCCGAACTCGTCCGCCATCATCGTCAGCACGCAGGGGATCTCCTCCCCGCGGGCGGCCCACGCCGTGGCGTAGGTGGAGTGCGTGTGCACCACGCCGCCCACCTCGGGCATGTGCGCGTAGACGTAGGCGTGCGCGGCGGTGTCCGACGACGGCGCCCGGTCGCCCTCGACGAGGTTCCCGTCCAGGTCGCACACCACCATGGCGTCCGCCGTGATGTCGTCGTAGGACAGCCCCGAGGGCTTGATGACGAGCAGGTCGCCGTCGGTGCCGGGCGCCTGGTCGTCGGCCACGCGCTCGGAGACGTTGCCCGCGGTCCACACCACGAGCTCCCAGCGGGGCAGCTCGGCATGGAGCGCCGCGACCTTCTCCTTGGCGGCGTCGACGGCGGCCCGCAGGTGGGCGGGTACCTCGGTGATGGGCCCGTTGATCGGCATCGGGGTGGTTCTCCGTTCCTCGGTCGGGACGGCGCTACAGCGCCGCGGTGGCGGCCCGCTCGACCGCGAGGCCGGCGGTGTACCGCTCCAGGTAGGTGGCGAAGCCGGCCACGTCGTCGGCGTCGGGCTCGGCGACCTCGAGGACGGCGTCGGCGAACACGCGCTCGTCGAGGTAGTCGGCGAGGGACTCCGCGTCGGCACCGGCTGCGGTGGCCGCGGCGGCGTGCGCGGCCAGCACGGCGATGCCCCAGGCGCCGCCCTCCCCCGCGGTCTGCCCGACGGAGACGGGGGCGCCCACCGCGGCGGCGAGGAGCCGCTGGGCCACGCCGGCGGTCCGGAACACCCCGCCGTGCGCGAACAACGAGTCGATGGCGACACCCTCGCCGTGGAGCACGCGCATGCCGAGGGCCAGCGTGCCGAAGGCGCCGTAGATCTGCGCGCGCATGAAGTTGGCCAGCGTGAGCCGGCTGCCGGGCGTGCGCACGACGAGGGGCCGGCCCTCGTCGAGACCGGTGATGGGCTCCCCGGCGAGGTAGTTGTAGGCGAGCAGGCCGCCGCCGTCGGGCTCTCCCTCGAGGGCCGCGCGGAAGAGGGCGCCGAACACCTCGTCCGCGCCGCCGTCGTGCCCCAGCGCGGTGGCGAGCTCGCCGAACATCCCGGCCCAGGCGTCGAGCTCGCTCGCGCCGTTGTTGCAGTGCACCATCGCGACGAGGTCGCCGGCCGGGGTGGTGACCAGGTCGAGCTCGTGGTGGACGCTGGTGAGCGGCTGCTCGAGGACGACCATGGCGAAGACGGAGGTGCCCGCGCTGATGTTGCCGGTGCGGGGCGCCACCGCGTGGGTGGCGACCATGCCGGTGCCCGCGTCGCCCTCGGGCGGGCAGAGCAGGACCCCGGGCTCGAGGGTGCCGGTCGGGTCGAGCAGCGCGGCGCCGGCGGGGGTGAGCCGCCCGGCCTCCGTGCCGGCCGTCAGCACCTCGGGCAGGAAGCCCTCGACCTGCAGGCCGGGCCGCTCGGCGGCGACCAGGTGGCGGAACTGGCCCAGCATGCGCTGGTCGTAGTCGCGCGTCGCGGGGTCGATCGGGAACATGCCCGAGGCGTCGCCGACGCCCAGCACGTGGCGGCCGGTGAGGGCCCGGTGCACGTAGCCGGCCAGCGTGGTGAACGAGGCGATCTGCGGCACGTGCGGCTCGTCGTCGAGGATCGCCTGGTAGAGGTGCGCGATCGACCAGCGCAGCGGGATGTTGTACCCGAACAGCTCGGAGAGCTCGGCGGCGGCGGGCCCGGTGCTCGTGTTGCGCCACGTGCGGAACGGCACGAGCAGCTCACCGGCGGCGTCGAACGGCAGGTAGCCGTGCATCATCGCGGAGACGCCCAGCCCCGCGTACGTGGTGGGGCGGACGCCGTAGCGCTCCTCGACGTCGGCCACGAGCGCCGCGTAGGCGCCCTGGATCCCGGTGTGCACCGCCTCGAGGGAGTACGTCCACACCCCGTCGACGAGCTCGTTCTCCCAGGCGTGGGACCCACCGGCGATCGGCGTGTGGTCCGGGCCGACGAGACAGGCCTTGATGTTGGTCGAGCCGAGCTCGATGCCGAGCGTCGTCCGCCCGGCCGTGATGGCGTCCCGCACGGTCGCCTGGTCCTGCAGCGTCATCGCCGTGTTCACTCCTTGAATCGGGTCGTGATGATGTTAGCGCTCACATGGGGTCGGTTCCAACCCGGCCCCGACGGCGCTGGTCCCGGCACCGGACGCCGTCCCGCCGGGCACGCCGTCAGCGCGGCGGCGCCGTCGACGAGCGCACCACCAGGCGCGGCTCGATCCGCTCCACCGCCACGGTCTCGCCCGCCAGCGACGCGAGCACCATCGCGACGCACTGCGCGCCGAGCGCCGCGAACGGCTGCCGGACCGTCGTCAGCGGCGGTACGAAGTAGGCCGCGCCCGCCACGTCGTCGAACCCGACCACCGAGACGTCGTCGGGCACCCGCAGGCCGCGCTCCCACAGCGCCCGCAGGATCCCCAGCGCGAGCTGGTCGTTCCCGGCGAGCACCGCCGTCGGCCCCTCTCCCGCCACCACGGCCTCCGCCAGGTCCTGACCCGCGTGGTAGCCGTCCTCGGCCGACCAGCTGCAGGTCCGCGGCCGGGTCGGCTCGATGCCGTGCGCCGCCAGCGCCTCCCGCCAGCCCGCGGCGCGTTCGCGCGCGTCGAACCAGTCCTGCGGCCCCGCGACGTGCACCACGTCGGCGTGGCCCAGGCCGAGCAGGTGCTCGGTCGCCGCCCGTGCCCCCGCCCGCTGGTCGACGGCGACGGACATCGTGGCCGACGCCGGCTCCCCGGCCGCGCTGCCCGCCCTGGTCTCCGCCGTGGTCTCTCCCAGAGCCGCCACGACCACCACCGGGACCGGTGCGCGGAACGACTCGACCGCCGCGGCCACGTCGTCGTGCGGGGCGATGACGACGATGCCGTCCACGCCCTGGGCCATGAAGTGCTCGAGCGCCTCGTGCATCGACCTCGTGTCGTAGGTGCGCAGCGTCGCGACGGACACGAAGTAGCCCTTGTCGCGGGCGGCCTCCTCCACCGCGATGAGGGTGCTCGTCGGGCCGAAGAGCGCCGACCCCGTGGTCACCACGCCCAACGTGCCCGAACGGGACGTCGCCAGAGCCCGTGCCGCGCTGTTGCGCCGGTAGCCGAGCTCCTGGATCGCGGCCTGCACCCGTTCGCGGGTCTCCCCGCGGACGCTCGCGTGCTCGTTGAGCACGCGTGAGACGGTCTGGTGCGAGACGCCGGCGACGGCCGCGACGTCGGCCATCGACGGCCGCCGGACCCGGTCGGTCCCGTGGCCGCTCACGACCGGTCGGCGGAGGAACCCGCGGCGGAGTCGTCCACCGGCTGCGCGTCGACGGCGTGCAGCACCCGGCGCAGGTAGGTCATCGTCAGCTGGCCGGCGGCCTCGTCGTACTGCGCCTCGTAGCCGTGCTTCGTGTACAGCGCGAGGTTGTGCTTGGAGTCCTTGCCGGTGAACGCCCAGATCTCGGTGACGTGCTCGGGCAGGTAGTTGAGGATCGCGAACATCAGCGTGGTGCCCAGGCCCTTGCCCTGCTGGTCGGGCGCGACGGCGAGACGGCCCAGCGTCGCCTTCGGGCCCTCGACCTCGACGCGGATCGACCCCACCAGCCGGTGGCCCTCCCACGCGCCGATCGTGACGATGTCGTCGCGCGCCATGTCCTCGCGCAGCTCCGCCAGCGTCTGGGTCAGCGGCGGGATGTGCGGGTCGTCGTACAGCTGCGCCTCGGAGACGAACGCCGCACGCCGCAGCGTCAGCAGCTCGCCGGCCTGGTCGTCGGTGACCAGGGCGATCCGGGTGGACTTGTCGGGCGCCGAGGCGCCGCCCGCGGCGCCGTCCGGGACGGCGGTCGTGTCGCTCATGGCCCCATCGTGGCAGACCGTGGGCGACAATGGCGTGCGTGACCACACCGCCCGCTCCTGCCTCCCCGCCCTCGAGCACGCCGGCACCCGCCGGGCGCCCCACCGAGTGGGTCCTGACCATGTCGTGCCCGGACCGCCCCGGCATCGTGCACGCCGTGAGCGGGATGCTCGCCGCGCACGACGGCAACATCACGGAGTCCCAGCAGTTCGGCAACCCCGGCTCGGGCACCTTCTTCATGCGGGTCCAGGTCGAGTCGCACGCCTCGCGCGAGGAGCTGGAGGCCGCGATGTCCGACGTCGCGGCGAGCTTCGAGATGACCTGGACCCTGGACGTCGTGGGACGCCCCGTGCGCACTCTCGTCATGGTCTCCCGCGCCGCCCACTGCCTGGTCGACCTGCTCTACCGCGAGCGGGACCAGGGCATGCCGATCGACGTCGTCGGGGTGGTCGGCAACCACCGTGACCTGGAGGACATCGCCGAGTTCTACGGCAAGCCGTTCCACCACGTGCCGGTCACGAAGGACACGAAGGCCGCGGCCGAGGACCGTCTGCGGCGGCTCGTCGACGAGCTCGACGTGGAGCTCGTCGTGCTGGCCCGCTACATGCAGATCCTGTCGGACGAGCTGTGCCGCGACCTGTCCGGGCAGGTCATCAACATCCACCACTCGTTCCTGCCGTCGTTCAAGGGCGCCCGCCCCTACGCCCAGGCGCACGAACGCGGCGTCAAGCTCATCGGTGCCACGTCCCACTACGTGACCGGCGACCTCGACGAGGGGCCGATCATCGAGCAGGACGTCGAGCGGGTGGACCACTCGCGGGCCGTGGCCGACCTCGTCGCCCTCGGCGAGGACGTCGAGCGGCGCACCCTCGCCCGTGCCGTGCGGTGGCACGCCGAGCACCGCGTGCTGCTCGACGGCCACCGCACGGTCGTCTTCCACTGAGGCGGACCGACGCGGCGCGGCCCCCGGGTCAGCCGACGGTGATCTCGTCGTCCGTGTAGTACCCGCTGTCCACCAGCACCTCGTCGATGTCGCCGCGGTTCACCGTCGACACGCCGAGCAGGTACGTCGGCACGACCTTCACCCCGTTGTCGTACGTCGTGGTGTCGTTGACCTCGGGCTCCTCGCCGTCCAGGTAGGCCAGCGCCGCCTTGACGGCCTCCTCGGCCAGCGCGCGCGTGTCCTTGAACACCGTGGAGTACTGCATCTTCTCGCGGATGAGCTTGACCGACGCGGCCTCGGCGTCCTGACCGGTCACCACGGGCATCCCGTCCGCGATCTTCGGGCCGTGGCCCTCGAGGGCGAGGGCGGTGATGGCACCGCGCGAGACGCCGTCGTACGGCGAGAGGACGCCGTGCAGCTCGGTGCCGTCCGCGTAGTACTGCGCCAGGAGGCTCGTCATCCGGTCCTGGGCCAGGTCCTTGGACCAGCGCCAGGTCTCGGCCTCGACGATGTCGACCTGTCCCGACGGCACCGTGACGACGCCGTCGTCGAGGTACGGCTGGAGCGTGTCCATCGCGCCCTGCCAGAAGATGTGCGCGTTGTTGTCGTCCAGGGAGCCGGCGAACAGCTCGATGTTGTACGGGCCCTCGTCGCCGGTGGGTTCGCCGTCGGCGTCGACGACGCCGAGGCCCTGCAGCAACGAGGTGGCCTGGGCGACCCCGACCTCGTAGTTGTCGAAGGTCACGTAGTGGTCCACGCCCTCGCTCTCGAGCAGCAGGCGGTCGTAGGCGATGACCGGGATGTCCCGGGCCGCGGCGGCCTCCAGCTGGTCGGTGAGCCCCGCGCCGTCGACGGCCGCGATGATCAGGAGCTCGGCGCCGCCGTCGATCATCGCCTGCACCTGGTCGGCCTGCTTGAAGCCGGCGGTGTCGTCCCCCGCGTACCGCAGGTCGACGGCGTAGCCCGCCTCCTCGAGACCGGCCGCGAGGGTCTCGCCGTCCGAGATCCAGCGCTCGGACGTCTCGGTCGGCATCGCCACACCGATCGTGCCCGCTCCGGTGGCCTCCTCCTCGTCGGCCCCGCAACCCGACAGGACGAGCGCAGCGGCCGTCCCCACGACGGCAGCACCTGCTGCCAGTCGTCGATTCATCGCGTTCCTCCGTTTCAGTCCGCCGCACCTGGGGCGGACTCCGTGTCTCGATCGCACGCCGAGCGGCGTGCGCTGATCACATCGATCGGTCAGGCGGCCCCGGTGATCGCGGCCAGGATCGACTCGTGGCTGGCCGAGGCCGGGAAGGACCCGTTGTTGCGTCCGTGCCGCAACACCTCGATCCGGTCGGAGACGGCCCGGACGTCGTTGAGGTTGTGGCTGATGAGGATGACGCCCAGGCCCAGCTCTCGCAGCCTTTCGATGTGGGTGAGCACCTCCGCCGTCTGCGCCACCGAGAGGGCCGCCGTCGGCTCGTCGAGCACGACGATGCGCGGCTCTCCGATCAACGTCCGCGCGATGGCCACCGCCTGCCTCTGGCCCGCGGAGAGGCTCCGCAGCGGTGTGCGCACCGACGGGATCCGCACCGTCAGGTGTTCCAGCAGACGGCGCGTGTCGACCTCCATCTGCCCGTCACGGAGCATGCCGGCCCGGCCACGGATCTCCTGCCCGAGGAAAACGTTGGCCGTGACGTCCAGGTTCTCGCAGACCGCGAGGTCCTGGAACACGCTGGCCACGCCCAGGGCGTTGGCGGCCGACGGCGAGTGGATCGTCACCGGCTTCCCGGCGATCTCCACCTGGCCGGCGTCCGGCGTGAGCACGCCCGCCACGATCTTGGCGAGCGTCGACTTGCCGGCGCCGTTGTCCCCGACCAGGGCGACCACCTCGTGCGAGCGGACCTCGAGGTCGACGCCGACGAGCGCCTCGACGGCACCGAAGTTCTTGCTCACCTCACGCAGCGCGAGCAGGGGCGAGCGCCGGCGCGTGCCGTCGGTGGGCAGCGTCATCGTCCCGCTCCCTCGTCGTCGGTGCTGTCGGGTCGCTCGAACAGGTCGGTGCTCGCCAGGGCGAGCGCGATCGCACCCAGGAGCTCGGCACGCAACCCTAGCGCGGCCGGCACCACGTCGGGACCACCGGACCGGCTCAGCACCGTGCGACGCCGCAGGGCCTCGCGCAGCGGGGCGAGGAACGCCTCGCCGGTCTCGGCGAGCTCCCCGCCGACGACGACGCGCTGGGGTCCCAGGCCCGTGGCGAGCGCCGCGACGACCCCGCCGACGGTCGCCCCGGCGTCGGCCACGATCTCCCGGCAGCCCGGGTCGTCGTCCTTGGCCAGGCGCACCACGTCCCGCAGCGTGAGGTGGCCGTAGCTGGCGTACAGCGGTTCCAGGAGCGCCGCACCGCCGACGACCGTCTCGAGGCAGCCGCGGCTGCCGCAGGCGCAGATCCGCCCCGCGGGGTCGACCTGCACGTGCCCGATCTCGCCCGCGGTCCCGTCCGCGCCACGATGGACGCGGCCGTTCACGACGAGACCGGCGCCCACGCCCTGGGAGGCGTTGACGTAGAGGATGTCGCGCAGCTCACGGCCGGCGCCGAGCGTCGACTCGGCCAGCGCCCCGAGGTTGGCGTCGTTGTCCACGAAGACGGGGCGGGCCAGGCGCTTCTCCAGCACCTGGGAGATCTGGACGGAGTCCCACCCGCGCAGCACGCCGCGCAGGCCGATCATGCCCGTCGCGGGGTTGACGGGGGCGGGCAGCCCCACACCGATGCCGAGCAGCTCGCCGAGGTCCGAGCCGACCCGCTCCACCAGGTCCACCACGAGCAGGGCGACCCGGTCCAGGCTGGTGTCCGAGCGGTGGTCGGCCGGCAACGGCAGCACCTGCTCCGCGAGGACCTCGTGCGAGACGTCTGCGATCGCCACCCACAGGTGCCGGTAGCCGACGACCACGCCCGCCACGAGCCCGACGCGGTGCGACAGCGTCACCAGCTGTGCCCGGCGCCCCGAACGGACGGTGCTGCGGACCTCGGCGATCTCGGCGGCGACGAGCTCCTTGACGATCGCCGAGACGGTCGCGGCGGACAGCCCGGTGGCACCGGCCAGCTCGACCTGCGTCAGGCCGCCGTGCCTCTTGACCGCGTCCACGACGCGGGCTCGGTTGGCCTCGCGCAGCGACGACTGGGATCCCGCCATCGGGTGCCGTCCCTTCACGCCCCGGAGTGTAGGAGACGACGGCGGCGGGCGGGCGGTCGAACCGCCCGCCCGCCGTCGTCGGGTGGATCAGCGCGCGGCCGCGGCGCGGCGCTTGTTCCAGATGTCGAACGCGACGGCGAGCAGGAGCACGAGGCCCTTGACCACCTGCTGGATCGACTGCGGGACACCCATGAGCTGCATGCCGTTCGACATGACCGCCATGATCAGACCACCGATCATGGCGCCGCCGACGCGGCCCACACCACCCGTGGTCGAGGCGCCACCGATGAAGCAGGCGGCGATCGCGTCCAGCTCGAACATGTTGCCCGCAGCGGGCTGCGCGGCGTTCATGCGGGAGGAGTACACGACGCCCGCGACCGAGGCGAGGACACCCATGTTGACGAAGACCCAGAAGTTGATCCGGCGGACCTTCACACCGCTCAGCTCGGCCGCGTGCCGGTTGCCGCCGACCGCGTAGATGTGCCGGCCGAACACCGACTTCTGCGTCACCAGCGCGTACACGATGATCAGCACGGCCAGGATGACCAGCACCAGCGGCAGGCCGCGGTACGTGGACAGCTGGTAGCCGAACCACATGACGACGGCGGCGACGGCGACGATCTTCACGATGAACGTGGGCATCGACTCGACCGACTGCTGGTAGGCGATCTTGCCCTGGCGCGAGCGCCACTGCGACACGGCGTAGCCGGCCACGGCGATGCCGAAGATGACGAGCGTGAAGACGTCGAAGCCCATGCCGCCGAGGAGCCCGTTGAAGAACCCGTTGGCGATCTCGTAGTACGTGCCGCCGAACGGCGAGAGCGAGACGTTGTCCAGCACCAGGTACGTCAGGCCGCGGAAGAGCAGCATGCCGGCGAGCGAGACGATGAAGCCGGGGATGCCGACGTACGCGACCCAGAACCCTTGCCACATCCCGACGAGCAGCCCGACCACGAGGGCCGCGATCACGCCGACGTACCACGGCATGCCCATCCGGATGACGACCACGGCCGAGACCGCGCCCGTCAACGCGACCACCGACCCGACGGACAGGTCGATCTGGCCCGCCACGATCACCATCACCATGCCGATCGCGAGGATCAGGATGTAGGAGTACTGCAGGATGATGTTGGTCAGGTTGTTGGCGCTGAGGAAGTTCGGGTTCAGCGCGGCGAAGAGGATCACGAGCGCCGCGAACGCGACGAAGATCCCGCTCTCGCGCAGGTGCCGGGTCATGAGGTCCCGGGCTCCGGCGATGACGTTCATGATTTCAGTTCCTTCGTGGGCAGGGGCTGGTCACGCTCGATCGTCATGAGCTCCATGAGGCGCTCCTGCGTCGCGTCGGCGACCGGGACCTCACCGGTGATGCGGCCGAAGGCCAGCGTGTAGACACGGTCGGAGATGCCCAGCAGCTCGGGCAGCTCGGAGGAGATGACGATGACCGCCTTCCCCGCCGCGACCATCTTGTTGATGATCGTGTAGATCTCGTACTTGGCGCCGACGTCGATGCCACGCGTCGGCTCGTCGAGGATCAGCACGTCCGGGTCGGTGTACAGCCACTTGGACAGCACGACCTTCTGCTGGTTGCCGCCGGAGAGCTTGCCGACGTTGACCAGCACGTGGGGCGTCTTGATGTTGAGCGACTCGCGGTACTCCTCCGCGACCTTCAGCTCCTCGTTGCCGTTGACCCAGCCGTTCGGGGACAGCTTGCCGAGCCCGGCGGAGGAGACGTTGTGGCGGATGTCGTCCAGGAGGTTGAGGCCGTACTGCTTGCGGTCCTCGGTGGCGTAGGCGATGTGGTGGCTGATCGCCTCGGCCACGTCCCGCACCTGGATCTGCTTGCCGTCCTTGAAGATCTTGCCGCGGATGTTGCGGCCGTAGGAACGCCCGAAGATGCTCATCGCCAGCTCGGTGCGACCGGCGCCCATGAGGCCCGCGATGCCGACGACCTCTCCGGCGCGCACGTGGAACGAGGCGTCGGTGATGATCTGGCGGCCTGCCTGCGTGGGGTGGTCGACGTTCCAGTCCTCGACGCGCAGCACCTCGTCGCCGATGTCCGGCGTGCGGTGCGGGTAGCGGTTCTCGATGTCGCGCCCGACCATGCCGCGGATGATGCGGTCCTGGGTCGAGTCGGGGTCCGCCATGTCGATCGTCTCGATCGTCTGCCCGTCACGGATGATCGTGGTGCGATCGGCGATGTCGGCGATCTCGTTGAGCTTGTGCGAGATGATGATGCAGGTGATGCCCTCGGCGCGCAGCGTGCGCAGCAGGTCGAGCAGGTGCGCCGAGTCCGTGTCGTTCAGCGCGGCCGTCGGCTCGTCGAGGATGAGCAGCTTGACCTTCTTCGACAGCGCCTTGGCGATCTCGATGAGCTGCTGCTTGCCCACGCCGAGCTGGGAGACCGGCGTCGTGGGGTTCTCGTGGAGCCCCACCCGTGCGAGCAGCTCGGCGGCGCGCTGGTTGGCGTCGTTCCAGTCGATCAGCCCGAACCGGTTGCGCGTCTCGTTGCCGAGGAAGATGTTCTCCGCGACGGACAGGTACGGCACCAGGGCGAGCTCCTGGTGGATGATGACGATCCCGCGGTCCTCGGAGTCGTTGATCGACCCGAACCGCATGGTGTCGCCCTCGAACACGATGTCGCCGGTGTAGGTCCCGTGCGGGTAGACGCCCGACAGCACCTTCATCAGCGTGGACTTGCCCGCGCCGTTCTCGCCGCAGATCGCGTGGATCTCGCGTTCGGTGACATCGAGGTCGACCCCGGCCAGCGCCTTGACGCCCGGGAACTCCTTCGTGATGGAGCGCATCTCCAGGATGGTGCTCATGTGCGCCCTCGTCCCTCCTTCTGGGGTGTGCCTGCCGCCGGCGACCACGCCGACGGCAGAGCCCTGGCCGGGCCCGCCGCCGGCACC
>NZ_JALKAT010000052.1:0-12891 GCF_023015685.1 Isoptericola sp. S6320L | reverse complement strand
GTCGTGCACCCACAGCGGCTGTGAGGACGGCCACCAGCTCCTGGCCCCACTCGTCGTGCGGCACGCCGACGACGCACACCTCGGCGGCCAGCAGCTCGCCGAGCACCGCCTCGACCGCGGCCGGGGCGACGTTCACCCCGCCCGTGACCACGACGTCGTCCGCGCGGCCGACCACCCGGAGCACGCCGCCGTCGACCGCGCCGAGGTCGCTGGTGCGGAACCAGCGCCCGTCCGGGCCGTCGACGAACGCCGCCGCCGTGGCGACGTCGTCCCCGAGGTAGCCGGTCGCGAGCACCGGACCGGCGATCTCCACGACGCCGGCCTCCTCGTCGACGGGAGCGAGGCGGA
The DNA here is from genome assembly GCF_023015685.1 of Isoptericola sp. S6320L. Lineage (NCBI taxonomy): Bacteria > Bacillati > Actinomycetota > Actinomycetes > Micrococcales > Promicromonosporaceae > Isoptericola > Isoptericola sp. S6320L. The sequence continues at coordinate 12,543 of NZ_JALKAT010000052.1, read as the reverse complement.
CCCGCACGCCCGGCAGCGGGACGCCGTCGTAGACGGAGCCCCCGGCCGTCTCGGACATGCCGTACGTGCGCACCACGGGGACGCCGGCGTCGCGGGCGCGCTCCAGCAGCCGGGGCGGGGTCGCGGCACCGCCGAGCAGGACGGCGCCGCACCGGGCGAGCGCGTCGAGCGCGGCCGGTGCACCGCCGTCGGCCGCCTCGACGACGCGGTGCAGCTGGGTGGGTACGAGCGAGACGTGCACCGGGTCGTCACCGGCCAGCGGTCCGGCGAGCAGGTCGGTCAGGCCGTCCGGGGTGAACGGGCCGCCGCCCGCGGCGGTCAGCGGCGTGCCGGCCAGCAGCGACCGGGCGATCACCTGCATGCCCGCCACGTGCGTGGCCGGCAGCGTGAGGACCCAGCGGCCGGGGGCGCCGAGCCGGTCCGCGGTCGCGGCGGCCGACGCCCGCAGGGCCGCGGCGCTCAGCGCGACCTCGCGCGGCGTCCCCGTCGAACCGGACGTACGCACGACCAGCGCGGTGCCCGACGGCGGCACGTGCGCCGTGAGGCGGGGCAGCGGGGCGACGGGTGGGCCGCCGTCCAGCGCACGGCGCATGCCGTCCACGAGCGCGGCGAGGTCGGGGGTGCTCACGGCCTCACGATAGGCCGCGCCCGGCGTCGGCCCGCACGGCCGGTGCGCCGCCCCGCTCGCACCCGGCCCCGCTCGCACCCGGCCCTGCTCGCACCCCCCGCGCTGGCCGACCCCGCCGGACGGGATACGGGCCTCCCGTGCGCCCGTGGTGCATCCTGTGGGGACGAGGAGGTGCCATGACGCTCAGGAGAGCAGCGTCCGCGGTGCTGGCGGCGTCGTTGGTGCTCGCCGCCGCCGGGTGCGCACCGGGGACCGACCCGCAGAGCGCCCCGCGGGTCACGGTGGCCCCGGACGTGTCGCGGGCGAAGATCGCCCCGCCCGCCGTCGTCGTCCCCGAGCCCGAGCCGGAGCCCGAACCGCCGCGCTGGCCGTTGACGGGCGTGCGGACGGGCACCGCGAAGGTCCCCGAGCGGCCCGCGGTCGCCGTGAAGATCGAGAACTCCGCCGCGTCGCGGCCGCACACCGGGCTGCACCGCGCGGACGTCGTGTGGGAGCAGGTCGTCGAGGGTGGCATCAGCCGGTTCGTCGCGGTGTACCACTCGACCTACCCGCGCCAGGTCGGTCCGGTGCGCTCCGTGCGCCCGATGGACCCCGCGACGGTGGCGCCCCTGCGGGGCATCCTCGCCGCGTCCGGCGGGCAGCCGCCGTTCCTGCGGGCGGTCGAGAGGTCCGGCACGCAGCTGCTGACCAACGACGACGGCGACCGCGGGTTCTGGCGCAGCAGCTCGCGTGCCGCGCCGCACAACGTCTACGGGAACGTCAAGACGTTCGCGCGGCAGGCCGACCGCAAGCGCGCCGAACCGCCGAAGGCCGAGTTCGAGCACGCGACGAAGCGCCGGGACGCCACGGCCCGGGCCGAGGGGAAGAAGGGTCGGACGGCGGACGTGCGGCTCTCCCCGGCGCAGCGCACCACGTGGACGTGGGCCGGGGGGTCCTACCGGCGCAGCGACGACGGCCGGGCGTCGATGTCCTCGGGCAAGCGCGTCACGGCACGCAACGTGCTGCTGCTGAAGGTCGACGTCACCAGCACCGGCTACCGGGACCCGAGCGGCGCCTCCGTCCCGAAGGCGGAGCTCGTCGACCGGGGCAGGGGGATGCTCCTGGGCGGGGGCCGAGCCGTGCCGGTCACGTGGTCCAAGAAGGGCACCAAGGCGCCGCTGCGGCTGTCGCTGCGCGGTGGCGGTGACGTGCTGCTCGAACCGGGGAACACGTGGGTGGAGCTGGTGCCGCGGGGCTCCGGCTCGTGGGACGTGTCGTGAGGGAGCGTCGATGACCGTACGGTTCGCGCGGCGGGCGGCGCCGGGGGCGCTCGCCCTGATCGCCGTGCTCGTGACCGCCTGCGGTGGTGACCCGGAGCCGGCACCGACGACGACGGTCCCGGCCCCCGTCGAGGCGCAGAAGACCGCGCCGCCCACGCCTGACGCGCCGATCGTGTGGCCCCTGACCGGCGTCGAGACGGACGAGGTGGCCGCCCGCCCGGCGCTCGCGGTCAAGATCGAGAACGACCCGGTCGTGCGCCCGCAGACCGGCCTCGACGCCGCCGACATGGTCTGGGAGCAGGTCATCGAGGGCGGCGTCACCAGGTTCGTGGCCGTCTACCACTCGCGGGTGCCGGACGCCGTCGAACCGGTCCGCTCGGTGCGACCGATGGACCCGGCGATCGTGGCGCCGCTGGACGGGATCCTCGCCTACTCCGGCGCGCAGCAGCCGTTCATCGACGACGTCCGCGCCGCGGGCACGCAGTCGGTGATCATGGACGCCGGCGATCCCGGGTTCCGCCGCGACCCCGGCGCCGCTGCCCCGCACAACGTGATCGGCGACCCGCAGGCGTTCCTGGCACGGGCCGACGGCGAGCGCACCGCACCCCCGCCGGCCCAGTTCGCGTTCGCCGCCGAGGGCAGGAGCACGGCCGTGGCCGACGGCGCGGAGCGGTCCTCGCTGGACGTCCACCTGTCGCCCCGCCAGACCGCCGGGTGGGACTGGGACGCCGACGCCGGTGCCTGGCTGCGCCGCGAGGGTGCCGACCCGTCGATGGCGGCGTCGGGGGAGCGGCACGCCGCGGCGAACGTGGTGGTGCTGGAGGTGGAGGTGGTGGACACGAGCTTCAAGGACCCGGCGGGCGCGCCGGTGCCGGAGACGCAGCTCGTCGGCTCGGGAACGGCCTTCGTGGCGAGCGGCGGCAGGGTCCTCGAGGCCGAGTGGTCCAAGGAGTCCGTGCGCGACCCGGTCGAGCTCGTGGCGGGCGGCGAGCCCGTCGAGCTGGAGCCGGGCGCGACCTGGGTCGAGCTGCTGCCGACGTCCGGCGGGCTGGACGTCAACCCCTGACGGCGCTCAGAAGGCGTACGGGAAGCCCGACCAGTCGGGGTCGCGCTTGGCGAGGAACGCGTCCCGACCCTCGACGGCCTCGTCGGTCATGTAGGCGAGCCGCGTCGCCTCCCCGGCGAACACCTGCTGGCCCATGAGCCCGTCGTCGGCCAGGTTGAACGCGAACTTGAGCATGCGCACCGCCTGCGGGGACTTCCCGGCGATGGTCCGCGCGTACTCCACGGCGAGGCCCTCCAGGTCCTCGTGGTCCGCGACCTCGTTGACGGCGCCCCAGCGCTCGGCGTCGTCCGCCGAGTACTCCCGCGCGAGGAAGAAGATCTCCCGCGCCCGCTTTTGCCCGACCTGGCGCGCCAGGTAGGCCGAGCCGTACCCGCCGTCGAACGAGCCGACGTCGGCGTCGGTCTGCTTGAACTTCCCGTGCTGGCGGCAGGCGATCGAGAGGTCGGCCACGACGTGCAGCGAGTGCCCGCCCCCGGCGGCCCAGCCGTCGACGACGGCGATCACCACCTTGGGCATGGTGCGGACGAGGCGCTGGACCTCCAGGATGTGCAGGCGCCCGGCGCGGGCCGGGTCCACGTGGTCGGCCGTGTCGGCGCCGTCGACGGGCCGCCCCGCGCCGTCGGCCGTCGTGTACTGGTAGCCGGAGCGGCCCCGGATGCGCTGGTCGCCGCCGGAGCAGAACGCCCAGCCGCCGTCCTTGGGGGACGGCCCGTTGCCGGTGAGCAGCACGGTCCCGACGTCGGAGGTCATGCGGGCGTGGTCCAGCACCCGGTACAGCTCGTCGACGGTGTGCGGACGGAACGCGTTGCGCACCTCGGGCCGGTCGAACGCGACCCGGACGACCGGCAGGTCGCGCACGACGGCGCCCGCTGCGTCGCGTTCCACGCCCCGGTGGTACGTGAGGTCCGTCAGGTCGTCGAACCCGGCGACGGTGCGCCACCGGGAGGCGTCGAACGTCGCGGAGACGGGTGTGGGAAGGTCGCTGGTGCTCACGCGGGCCAGCGTAGTGCGCCCCGTCGACCGCCGGCCCGGGGTGACTCGTTCTGCACAGTGCAGTCCAGCCGGGCTGCACAGTGCAGCCCGGCTGGCCTGCGACGCCGATCGGCTCCTCGCAGACCTGAACACCTTCGGCCTCCTCTTCGAGTCGTTGGTGGTCCGAGACCTGCGCGCCTACGCCGATGCCCAGGACGCACGGGTCTTCCACCACCGCGACTCCGACAACCTCGAGATCGACGTGGTGCGTCTGACGCTCACAGGTGGATGGTCACGTCGCCCTCGTCGCGCAGGGTGGCCACGATGCCGTCGACGGCCGCGGCCTGCTGCTCGCCCACGGCCTGCTGCGCGAGCTGGTCGCGGACGTCCTCGAACGGCGGGATCTCGGCCTGCGAGGCACCCTCGCCACCCTGGGACCCCATCTGCTCGACGAGGGTGTCGTACTGCTCGCGCAGCTCGTCCTCGCTCGGCTCCTCGATGTCCGCCTCGGCCTCGATGTAGGCGTTGACCTGGAACTGGGCGGCCGCGTCCTCGCGCACCTCGTCCTCCGAGATGCCCTGCTCGCCGAGGGCGGCGACCACCTCGTCCGCGGACTGCAGCCCGTTCTGCGCCGCGATGCCCTCGAGCGTGGTCTCGATGTCCTCGTCGGTGGCCTCGATGCCGGCCTCCGTGGCCGCCTGCGTCAGCAGCCGGTTGCCCACCAGCTGCTCGGCGACCTGCTGCTTGAGGGCGTCCTGGTCGACCTCCTGGCCGGTGGTCTGCTGCGACATCGCCGCCTGCTGCAGCTGGCCCTCGTAGGCGGTGACGAACTCCGCACGCTCGACGTCCTCGCCGTTGACCTCGGCGACGACGTCGGGCACGTCCTCCAGGTCCGGCTCGGGCGCGCCGGCGCCCGCCTCGGAGGAGGCCTCGGCGCTCGGGCTGCTCGGGGGGGTCTGGTCGTCGGTCTCGGACGTGCAGCCGGCGAGCGCGACGACCGCGGCCACTGAGAGCGCGACGAGCGGGCGCTTGATCGACATGGTCACTCCTCGTGATGGGTGCTGGTTGACCGACCGTATCCACACCAACCTGGGAACGAGTCGACCGGGCGATCAGGTGACGTTCAGGAACGGGTGCAGTGCGCCTGCCGCCCGGGCGTGCTCGGGCTCTTGCAAGGCGTGCCGAGCATCCGCGCGCGTCGTCCTGAAAATCTGCACACGCGGGAGGCACCATGGACGCATGGACACGATGCCACCTCGAGACACCGAGGTCGCCGACCCGGACGAGGTCGTCGACGAGCTCATCGCCTACGACGCCGCCGCCCTGCGCCGTGCGACCGCCACGACCCAGGCCGTCCCGGTGGTGCCGGCTCGATCGCCGGGCCGCTGGGTGCACGGCAGGCTGCCCGACGAGTTCACCGACTGACGCGGTGCCCGCGGCCGCGCGTCCCGGCTCGCTCGTCCTACCCTGAGGGCGTGCCCGCCATCCTTCCCGCGACGAGGCAGGACCGGTTCGTCTGGTCGTCCCCGCTGCGCACCCAGTTCCGCCACCTCGACGTCCGCGACGGCGTGCTCCTGCGCGGCGAGGCCGGCTGGGGCGAGCTGAGCCCGTTCTGGGACTACGACGACGGCGAGTCGGCCGCGTGGCTGCGCGCGGCCCGGGAGGCGGCGGACCACCCGTTCCCCGCGCCGGTCCGCGACCGGGTCCCCGTCAACGTGACCGTGCCGGCCGTCGGGCCGGAGCGCGCCCGGGAGATCGTGATGGCCTCCGGTGGGTGCCGCACGGCCAAGGTCAAGGTCGCGCAGCGCACCGTCGGTGCGGGCGGCACCCCAGGACCGGTCGAGCCGGTCGACGCCGAGATCGCACGCGTGGAGGCCGTCCGCGCCGCGTTCGACGACGCCGGGATGCCCGACGCCGCGATCCGCGTGGACGCCAACGGGGCCTGGACGCTCGACGAGGCGCTGCGCCGCATCCCGCTGCTGGACGCCGCAGCCCGCGGCCTGGAGTACGTCGAGCAGCCGTGCGCCACGGTGCCCGAGCTCGCTGCGGTCCGCCGCGGCACCGACGTGCCCGTCGCCGCCGACGAGTCGATCCGTCGCGCCGCCGACCCGCTGCGGGTGGTGCGCGAGGACGCCGCGGACGTCGTCGTGCTCAAGGTGCAGCCGCTCGGCGGGGTGCGGGCCTGCCTGGAGCTCGCCGAGCAGGTGGGGCTGCCGGTCGTCGTGTCCTCCGCGCTCGAGTCGTCCGTGGGGCTGGCGGCCGGTGTGGCGCTCGCAGCGGCGCTGCCCGAGCTGCCGCACGCCTGCGGGCTGGCGACCTCCCAGCTCCTCGTGCACGACGTGACCGACCACCCGCTGCTGCCCGTCGACGGTGCGCTGCCGGTGCGGCGTGTGGCCCCGGACGCGGACGCCCTGGCCGCGGCCACGGCGTCCCCGGAGCTGCGGGACCGGTGGTTCGCGCGGCACGACCGGTTGGCCGCCCTGCTCGCGACGGGGCGTGCCGCGTGACCGGGGTGCCGCCGTCGGGCAGCCCCGCGGTGGAGGCTGCCCGCGCCCTCGTGGCGGACCTGGTCGCCCAGGGCGTGCGCGACGTCGTGCTGGCCCCCGGGTCCCGCTCGGCCCCGCTCGCCTACGCGCTCGCCGAGGCCGACGCGCGCGGCGACGTCGTCCTGCACGTCCGGATCGACGAGCGCTCGGCCGGCTTCCTGGCGCTCGGGCTGTCGCGCGGGTCGGCCCTCGGTCCAAGGTCCGACGGCGGCACGCCGGCTGCGCGACCGGTCGCCGTGGTCACGACGTCGGGCACCGCCGTGGCGAACCTGCACCCCGCGGTGCTCGAGGCGCACCACTCCGGCGTGCCCCTCGTGCTCCTGACCGCCGACCGGCCGCACGAGCTGCGCGGCACCGGCGCCTCCCAGACCACCGACCAGGTCGGGATCTTCGGGACGGCGGTGCGCGCCGCCGTCGACGTCCCGGCGCCCGACGGCCGGGCCGGGGAGGTGCGTGACCTGCTCGCCGTCGTGCGGCGCACGGTGGCGGCAGCGCGCGGCGCACGAGACCTGCATCCCGGACCGGTCCACCTCGACCTGGCGTACCGGGACCCGCTGCACCCCGCGGACGACGGGACCGGCCCGGTCGGTGGCTCCGCCGGGTCCGAGGCCACGCCGGTCGCCGAGTCCCGCCGTGCGGTCGAGGTCGTGCCGCCCGTCGCCGGTCCGGGCGCCGACCCGGCGCTGCCCGGCGACGGGGCGCGCACGCTCGTCGTGGCGGGCGACGGTGCCGGACCCGCCGCGCGGCGGCTGAGCGAGGCGCAGGGCTGGCCGTTGCTCGCCGAACCCTCCTCGGGCAGCGCCGACGGACCGCTCGGCGTCGTCGCCTACCGGTCGGTGCTCGGAGCCGCCGGTCTCGCGGACGACGTCGAGCACGTCGTGGTCCTCGGGCACCCGACACTCTCGCGGCCCGTGCAGCGCCTGCTGGCCCGCCCCGACGTCGCGGTCACCGTCGTCGCACCGGGCGGCGGCCCGTGGCCCGACGCCGCTCGCAACGCGACCCGCGTGGTCGGCGCCCTGCACGAGCGATGGTTCGCGCCCACCCGGCCGGCCGACGGCGGGGCCTTCGCCGCGCGGTGGCGGGCGGCGAGCGACGCCGCGGCCGCCGTCGTGGCGGCCGCCACGACGGACGAGGCCGTGCAGGGCGGTCTGCGCACCGCGCCGCACGCGGCGCTCGCCGTCGCGCGCGCCGTCGTCGCCGTCAGCGGTGCCGACGACGTCCTCGTGGTGGGTGCGTCGAACCCGGTGCGCGACCTCGACCTCGTGCTCGGCCTCGATCCGGGACCCGCGCCGACCGTGCTCGCCAACCGCGGCCTGGCCGGGATCGACGGCACGGTGTCCACCGCGACGGGCGTCGCGGTCGAGGCCGGCCGTGCGGGCCGGCGTGCGCGGGCGCTGGTCGGCGACCTGACGTTCCTGCACGACGTGGGCGGCCTGCTGCGGGGGCCGGGCGAGCCCGCCGTGGACCTCGACGTGATCGTGGTGAACGACGACGGCGGCTCGATCTTCGCGACGCTCGAGCACGGGGCGCTGGCGGCGACCGGCCCGGCCGCGGAGGCGACGTTCGAGCGGGTGTTCGGCACCCCGCACGGGGCGCACCTCGCGCAGCTCTGCGCGGGGTACGGCGTGGACCATCAGCTGGTCGACGACGTCGCGTCGTTGCGGCACGTCCTGGCGGGGCCGTCGCAGGGGGTCCGGGTGGTCGAGGTGCCCGTGGCCCGCGCGGCCCGACTCGAGGAGTCCCGCGACCTCACCGCCCGCATCCACGCCGAGGTAGGGCGAACCCTCGCGAGGTAGTGGGCCGCGCCGCGGGGTAGTGGCTCGCCCTGCGAGGTAGTGCGTGGCGCCGCGAGGTAGTGGCTCGCCCCGCGAGGTAGTGCCGAATGTGCCTGGGTAGTACAGGCCTGACCTGCGGCGATGTGGATTACCAGGGAGTTCACAGGTTCACCCAAGGGGTGCTCCAGGAACACGGTGTTCCCTGGTACCAGGACATCGAGGGAGAGGGCACATGAGCACCGACAACACGTCACCGCAGCGGCCGTCCGACGGCGAGCACCCGATCGAGCAGCCCACCGAGCCGCAGCCGCGGTTCCAGCAGTCGCACCAGCAGCCGCAGCAGGGTCAGACCGAGCGGCCCCGGTCCGCAGACTTCGCGCACCCGTCCGCGCACCAGCCGCCGTACCGCGCCGCGGACCCCCGGGCGCCCTACGGCGGCGGCACGCCGTCGTACCAGCCCGGCTCTCAGCAGCCCGGTCCGCACGGTGCGCAGTACCAGCACGCCCCGCAGTCCCAGCACCCCGCGCAGTACCAGCACACCCAGCACCCACAGGCCGGTCACCCGCAGGGCAACCAGTCCGGGGCGCCGCGCCAGCGGTCGGTGTGGGTCCCCGTGGTGGCCGCGGCGGCGGGTGCCGCCGTGCTGGCGAGCGGAGCGACGTACGCGCTCACCGGCCCCCTGGCCGACGACACCGCCGCGTCCTCGCTCGCCGAGGTCGGCGCCCCGGAGCAGTCCGAGGCGGCTCCCGTGGCGAGCTCGAGCGACCAGAACCCCGACTGGCAGGCCGTCACCGCCGCCGTCGCGCCGTCCGTCGTCGCGATCCAGGTCACCGGCCAGTCCGGCGGGTCCGAGGGCTCCGGCGTCGTCCTCGACGCCGAGGGGCACGTCCTGACCAACAACCACGTGGTCGCCGGGGGGTCCGAGGGGACGGTCCAGGTCACGCTCAGCGACGGTCGCCTGTACGAGGCGACGATCGTGGGCACCGACCCGACCACCGACCTCGCCGTCGTCCAGCTCGACGACGCCCCGGACGACCTGGAGCCCGCCACGTTCGGCGACTCGGACGCCGTGCAGGTGGGCGACTCGGTGCTGGCCGTCGGCAACCCGCTGGGCCTGGCGAACACCGCCACGACCGGCATCGTCTCGGCCCTCGACCGGCCGGTGGCCGCGTCGGGCGAGGGTGGCAGCGAGGTCGTCGTGACCAACGCGATCCAGATCGACGCCGCGATCAACCCCGGCAACTCCGGCGGGCCGCTGTTCGACGCGCAGGGCCGCGTCGTCGGCATCACGTCGTCGATCGCCACGCTCTCGGGCGGTGCGAACCAGTCCGGCTCGATCGGCCTCGGCTTCGCGATCCCGGTCAACCTCGGGACCAGCGTCGCCGACCAGCTCATCGAGGACGGCACCGCGGAGCACGCGTTCCTCGGTGTGGCGCTCGGCGACGCGACGGCGACGGCCGACGACGTCACCCGCCGCGGGGCCGAGATCGGTGAGGTCACCGAGGGCTCGCCCGCCGCCGAGGCCGGTCTCCAGGCCGGCGACGTGATCGTCGCGGTGGACGAGGACTCGGTGAACGGCGCGGAGTCGCTCACCGCGTACGTCCGCGAGCGCACGGCCGGCGACCAGGCCACCATCACCTACGTCCGGGACGGGCAGACGCAGACGGTGGACGTCACGTTCGCCGTGCGCGAGGAGACGACCGGCTCGGGGTCGCAGGGTGGCCAGGGCGAGCAGCCGGGCGCTCCCGGCCAGGGCCAGGACGGGCAGGGCTCCGACGACGGCACCGGTCAGGGCGGCGAGTCCTCCGACCCGACGCAGCCCGACAACATCCCCGGCTGGCTGCGCGAGATGTTCGGCGACTGACCCGACAGACTCCCGCGGCGGTGCGGCGTGCCCCCCCCCTTCGTCCACGCGACGCCGCCGCGGGCACCGTCGGACGCAGTCGGTCCGTGCGGTCACCTGCGGCCGGTCCGGCACCTCGTGTGCCGGGCCGGCCGCATCGTCGTGCCGGCTCGCTGTGCCGTATCGCCGTGCCGGGGGCCGTCAGGCGGCGCCGAGCGCCCAGGACATCGGCACCAGCTTCGCCTCGGACTCGGCCAGCTCCGCCTGCGGGTCGGACGCCGCCACGATCCCGCAGCCGGCGAAGAGCCGCACGTGGCGCGGGTCGTCGCCGAGCTCCGCGGACCGCAGCGCGATGCCCCACTCGCCGTCGCCGTCGGCGCCCACCCAGCCGACCGGACCGGCGTAGCGGGCGCGGTCCATGCCCTCGATCTCCCGGATGAGGTCGCGAGCGGCCACGGTCGGGGTCCCGCACACCGCCGCGGACGGGTGCAGGGCCGCCGCGAGCGTCAGCGAGCTCGCCCGGGCGCCCGGGTCGAGCACGGCCGTGACGTCGGACGCGAGGTGCATGACGTTCGGCAGGTGGAGCACGAACGGCGCGTCCGGCACGTTCATCGAGGAGCAGAACGGCTCGAGGGCGTGCGCCACCGAGCTGACGGCGAACTCGTGCTCCTCCAGGTCCTTCGACGAGCGGGCGAGCTGGGCGGCGTGCAGCAGGGCGTCGTCGTCGCTCATCCCCGGCTCGCGACGGATGGTGCCGGCCAGCACGCGGGACGTGACGAGCCCCTTCTCGCTGCGGACGAGCAGCTCGGGCGTGGCCCCCACCATGCCGCCCACGGAGAAGGTCCAGCACGAGGAGTAGCCGTCGGCGAGACGGCGCAGCACCCAGCGCGGGTCCACGGGCCGTTCCGCGGTGGCGAGCACCTCGCGCGCCAGGACGACCTTCTCGAGCTCGCCGGCCTGGATGCGCTCGACCCCCTCGGCGACGACGGCGGGCCAGTCGCGGGCGGCCACGGCGCCGTCGGCGAGGGTCACCCGCCCGGGGTCGGTGACCGGTTCGCGGAGCGTCCGGGCCAGCGCTGCGGGACCGGGGGCGTCGAGCTGGTCCGCGGGAGCGATCGTCGTCATCCACGACACGTCGCCCCGCCGTCCGACGACGACCCGCGGCACGACGAGCGAGCCCTCCGGGCGGGCGCCGTCGAAGTGGTCGCCCGTGCCGCCGTCGTCGAACGCGAAGGTGCCGAACGCCACGGGACCCGTGCCGGGCAGGCCGACCTCGTCCCGGACGACGGCGCGGGCGAGCGTCGCGCGCCAGGCGGCCTCGGCGTCGGCGAACCGGCCGGGTCCGAACGTGTCGAGCCGCAGCGCCTCGCCCCAGCCGACCAGGCCGTCGCCGCGGCGCACCCACGTCAGGGGCCGGGTGTCGGGCAGCAGGTCGACCAGTGCCGTGAGGTCGGCGGGGAGAGGGTCGATGCGCGTGGTGCGCACGACGAGCGGCTGGGGCTCGGTGGCGTGCGAGCGGCTGCCGGAGGACGCGCCCGACGGCGGTACCGGCGCCGGGTGGGGCGTGGCGGACATCGGGCCCAGGATACGCCGACGCGCGCCCGTGGCACCCGGGTGCCGGGGTCCCGGGCGACCGCGCGGGGCAGACGTGGCACGATGGCCGACGTGTCCCGCGCCAGCCTGGAGAAGAACCCTGCCGAGGTCGCGTCGATGTTCGACGGGATCGCCCGGCGGTACGACGTGACGAACGACCTGATCTCGCTCGGGCAGGACCGCCGGTGGCGGCGAGCCACCGTCGCGGCGGTCGGCGCGCACCCCGGTGAGCGCGTGCTCGACCTGGCGGCCGGGACGGGGACCTCCAGCGAGCCGTTCGCGGACGCCGGCGCCGTCGTCGTCCCCTCGGACTTCTCGTTCGGGATGCTCCAGGTCGGCAAGTCGCGTCGCGGCGACCTGCCGTTCGTGGCCGGGGACGCCACGCGGCTGCCGTTCGCGGACGCCGCGTTCGACGCGGTGACGATCAGCTTCGGTCTGCGTAACGTCGTCGACACCTCGGCCGCGCTGGCCGAGATGCTGCGGGTGGTGCGGCCGGGCGGCCGCATCGTCATCTGCGAGTTCTCGCACCCGACGTGGGCGCCGTTCCGGCAGGTCTACCTCGAGTACCTCATGCGGGCGCTGCCGGCCGTGGCAGCCGCGGTGACGCGGGACAAGGGCTCGTACGAGTACCTGGCGGAGTCGATCCGCGCCTGGCCCGACCAGGAGGCGCTGGGCCGGCTGATGCTGGCCGCCGGGTGGTCCCGCGTGGGCTACCGGAACCTGTCGGGCGGCATCGTCGCCCTGCACCGCGCCGTCCGTCCCTGAGGTCCCGCACCCCGACGGGGCGCCGAACGTCGTCGCGCGTCGAACGTCGTCGCCTGCCGAACGTCGTCGCCTGCCGAACGTCGAGGTCCGGACCGC
>NZ_JALKAT010000051.1:0-13050 GCF_023015685.1 Isoptericola sp. S6320L | reverse complement strand
TCGTCGAACTTCTCGTCGACCTCCTTGGGCGTCATGCCCAGGGCGAGGCCCCCGATCTCGATGTTCTTCGAACCGGTCATCTGCGGCATGAGCGCGGCGTTCACGCCCAGCAGCGCCGGCTCGCCGTCGACGTAGACGGCCCCGGAATGCGGCGGGATGAGCCCGGTGATGGCGCGCAGCAGCGTCGACTTGCCCGACCCGTTGATCCCGACGATCCCGATCGACTCGCCGTGGCGGGCGGTGAACGACACGCCACGCACGGCGTGCACCTCGCTCACGGCACCGACGTGCTGCCGCCCCGCCCCGAGCAGCCGCTTGACGAAGCTGCGCTTGACGGGTGCCGCCTTCTGGACCTTTGCCCCCGAGCGATGCGCCCGCGCGCGCTGCTTGCCGCCGAACACCCGGAAGACGATGTGCAGGTCGTCCACCACCAAGCAGGGATCGCCCAACGGGATGCTCTGCGCGTTCTGGCCGGCGTCGTCCTCCTCGAGCTCCATGTCGAAGTCGAGGTGGGCGTCGGCCTCGCTCACGTCGTCAGTCACGTCCGTACCTCTCTTCGCCACGCCAGAAGATGATGAAGCCCGCCACGAAGAACACGACCGCCCAGACCACACCGAGGATCCACATGATCGGTTCCTGGACGAACGCCTCCTCGTCCATGAGGGACGAACGCCCCAGGTAGAGGTAGACGGCGATCGGCTGATACGTGAGCACCGGCTCCAGCCAGACCTGGACCGAGTCCGGGAGCCTGCCGACGTAGTGCGCCAGCGGGAAGATCACGCCGGAGCCGTACATGGCGAAGCGCAGGACGAACGAGATGATGTTGTCCAGGTCCGGCGTGATGGCCACGGCGCGCGCCATGACGAAGGCCAGCCCCATGTTGAAGACCCACATCAGCGCGACCGCGGGGATCAGCAGCAGCCACTGCCAGGTGACGTGCACCGGGTCGTAGCCTGGCAGCAGGCCCGACGCGAGGACGATGAGACCCATCACGAAGAGCGCGGGCACGAGCGTCGCGAGGTGCGACACCACGTTGGAGATCGGCAGCACCGCGCGGGGGAAGTGCAGCGAACGGATCAGGTTGGTCCGCTTGTTGATGGACTGCGCGCCGCCGTTGACCGACTGCTCGACGAACCGGAACAGGAAGACGCCGATCACGATGAACGCGATCGTGTTCTCGACCCCGCGGCTCGTCTGCAGGATGATCCCGAAGATGATCACGTACACCGTGGCGTTGAGCACCGGGTTGAGGATCGCCCAGAGCTGCCCGAGGTAGGTGTTCTGGTTCTTGGCGTACGCGGTCGCCGTGCCGAGCACCCGGATGAAGGCCCACCGCGAGGCGACGTCCTTGATGTACGACCACAGGGGTGGCCGCACGCCCATCTTCGTCAGGCCGTACCGGTCGGCGAGCGCCCGCCTCTCGGCCGACGACATGGTGGGAGTGATCGGCTCCGGTGGCTCCGGCGGGCTGGGCCGCTCGTCGGGGCGGTCCGGTGTCCCACGGTCACCAGAGGTGGCCCCTGCGGTGATGTCGGTGGTCACGAAGGTTTCTTACCTGTCCTTGGGAGGTGGGGCCGTGGTCTTCCGGCCCCGTCGATCGTACCGTGGCGCCGTCGGTGGCCGACGCCGGTCAGCGTGGAATACTCGGTGTGCCCTCGGCCCCCGCCCCCTCGGAAGGAACGGATGTCCCCCGTCAGCCCGCCGCGTCGCTCGCTCGTCGATCGGGGCCGCGCACGCCTCGGCCGCCTCCTGCTCAAGGTCGGGAGCCTGGCCAACCGCCTCGTCCGGCAGTCGGTGGTCGGTGAGCCTCCGCTGTTCGACCCGGAGCTCGACGAGCTGCCCCGCTACCCCGTCGTCGTCTACTTCGCCGACCCGCCGGAGCTCGGCTACCAGATCCAGCAGTGGTTGCCCGTGCTCGAGCAGGTGGCGCAGCACCGCCCGCTCGCGATCGTCACCCGGAACTGGGCGACGACGACGCTGCTGCGCGCCTCCACGAGCCTGCCGGTGCTCTTCACGCGCAAGCTCGACGGGCTGCGCCGCATCTACGACCAGGTCGACGCCAAGACGATCATCTACGTCAACAACGGCATGCGGAACTTCCAGTCGCTCATCTACCAGCGCGGCCTGCACGTCCACGTCAACCACGGTGAGTCCGACAAGATCTCCATGGTGTCCAACCAGGCCAAGGCGTACGACCACGTCGTGGTGGCGGGACAGGCGGCTGTCGAGCGGCACCGGCGCGCACTCATCGGCTTCGACCTCGAGCGCCTGGTCGTGTGCGGCCGGCCGCAGCTCGACCTGCAGGTCGAGCCGATCCTCGCGCCGTCCGCCGGGCGCCGGACGGTGCTCTACGCGCCGACGTGGTCGGGCGAGGACGACGCCAACAACTACACGTCGCTCGACAGCTACGGGGTCGCGATCGTGCGCGCGCTGCTCGCGCGCGACGACGTCCGCGTGATCTACAAGCCGCACCCCCGCGTGCTGACGACCGACGACAAGCCGGTGGCGGCCGCCCACAGCGCGATCAAGCGGCTCCTGGCGGAGCAGGGCCCGGCGGCCGGTCACGCCATGCCCTTCGACGCGGACATCCTCGGGCTCTTCGACGGTGTCGACCTCCTGGTCACCGACATCTCGTCGGTGGGCCTCGACTTCCTGTACCTGCGCCCGGACGCCCCGATCGTGCTGACAGACCGGCGCTCCGACCGTGAGCGCCTGCTCGCCGACGCGCCGGTCGCCGGAGCCGTGGACATCGTCGACGCCAGCACGGTCGACGACCTGCCGGCGCTCCTCGCCGCCAACCTGGCGAGCGACCCCCTCCACGAGGCCCGAGCCGGGATGCGCGACCACTACTTCGGGTTCGCTCGTGGTGAGAGCAGCCGCCGCTTCCTGGACTTCGTCGTCGGGTGCGTGGACCGCCGGGACGCCCTGCTCCTCAGCGACTGAGCTCGCGCCCGATGCGAGCGACCTCACGGTCCCGGACGGTCATGAGGTCCTCGCAGGCCGTCACGAACCGCCGCGTCGCCGCGCCGGGAGCGGTGTCCCCGAGGTAGTGCTCGCGCAGCCGGAGCCGTTCGTCACGACCCGGGTCCTCACGGAGCTCTCGGTCGACGAGATCGAGGACCCCCGCAAGCCCTGCCACGGGCAACGCCGGGGCCAGGTCGAGCAGGGGGCTGGCGGCGATCACGGCCGCGCCGGCGGGCCGGGTGACCACGATCGGCGCGCCCGTCGCGAGCCAGTCCATCGCGACGCCGGAGACGTCGCACACGAGCAGGTCTGCGGCCGCGAACGCCGGCCCGACGTCGCGGTGGGTGTCGGTCGCGTGCGGGCTCCCGCCCGCCGGCGCCTCCGCGCCGTCCAGGAACTCCCGGATCGCTGCGTCGGCGTCGCCGTACGCGGCGTCGCGCACCCCGGTCAGCGGGTGCGGCCGGTACAGCACGCGGTAGCGGCCCGACTCGACGAGGGTACGGACCAGCCGCAGGCCGTGCGAGGCCACGGTGCCGTACTCGGCGGACGGCTGGCCGCCCTCCCACGTCGGCGCGTAGAGGACCGTCGGCACCGGGCCTCGTCGGGTCTCCGCCCGGAGCCGTAGCTGAGCGTCGAGCTGAGGCCGCCCGACCGGCACACAGCGTGCGTGGGCGTCGTACAGGGTGCTGAACCGCGCCATCCGTTCCACGGCGGCCTGGCCCGCGACGAACGAGAAGTCGTAGGCCTTCGTCTGGTTCGACACGGTGACGACCTTGTCGCTGTCGCCGTGCATGAGCGACGCGTGCACCATGCTCCCGAACCGCAGGCAGGTGAAGTTCTCGGGGTTGTGGTTCACGTACAGCGCCAGCCTGGTCGTGGAGCGGCCCAGGACGTCGTCGAGCGTCGTGTAGTGCGCCACCGTGCGGACGGCCAGCCCGGAGTCCCGGCGCACCGCGGCCGCGGTGCGCGAGTCCCGCGTCACGACGACGACGGGATGCGCGGCGTCCAGCGCGCGCAGCGCCTCGTACCACTGCTCGAGCTGGTAGAGCGCCTCCGGGGTGTCAGCGAAGTACACGAGCACCTCATAGGGCCACGACGTGCCGAGCAGCGCCGCGTCCTCACCACGACCGTCAGGGGTACCGGCGGGCAGCAGGCCGAACCGGCGGATGATCCGGCCGCCGGCGGACCTGACGCGCCGTCGGAACGTGGCACCACGAGGGGTGGCGGGCATGGGACTCCTGAGGTCGGCTCAGCGGGGGGCGCGCCGCAGCATACCGGCCACCCGCCGGACCAGGCTGCGGTCGGCGTCCGGCGACGACGTCGCGGCGGGCGCCGACGCCGGCCGAGGGCGGCGACGCTCGACGTCGGCGAAGACGTCGGCCCACTGCGACACGACCGCCGGGGCGGAGTAGTTCTGCGCCGTGGCCATCGCGGCGCGCCGCATGCTCTCCATGGCGGCGTCGTCGAGCGTGACGAACCGCTCGATCGTCGCGGCCAGGGCGTCGACGTCCCCCTGCGGCACGAGGAACCCGTCCACGCCGTCGGTGATGATGTCCGCCGGGCCGTACCGGATGTCGTAGGCGATCGGCACGCAGCCGCGCGCCATCGCCTCGGCGAAGACGAGCGGGAGCCCTTCCGCGCGGCTGGTGAGCAGCAGGAACGACGCGTCGGCGAGCCGGTCGGCCGCACCACGGACGTAGCCGTGCATCGTCACGCCGGGCACCTTCTTGGCGAGCCGCGTCAGCTTCTCCCGGTCGGGCCCGTCGCCGTACACGTCGAGCGTGACGTCCAGTCCGGTCCGGGCCGCCGCTCGCTGCACGCCTCGGATGGCGTGCGGCACGCGCTTGCGCCCGTTCAGGCTGGCCAGCATCGCTCCCCGGAGGTGGTCGGGCCGCGCCGTCGTGGTGTGCGACGGCAGATCGGTGCTGTTGGGCACCACGAACGTGTTGTCGCGGTCGCCCACGCGGTCCAGGACGTCGCGTCGCTGCCCCTCGGTGAGGAACACGACCGCGTCGTAGTCGTCGATGTGCTGCACGAGGGGCACACGGGTCCGCGAGAGCGGACCGTGCGGATCGGTCGCCCCGGCGGTCAGGTGGGCACCGTGCACGAGGTGGGCCGTGTAGATGCCCGGTCGGCGGAGCGCGGCGAAGAACTTCGTCAAGGACTTGCTGTCGACCACCACGTACGCGGGCTCGTCCGCGAGCACGTGGTCGGTCCACTTCCGGTACACCGCCCAGACCGAGCTCCACGATCGGCCCTCGCGCCCGTCGCGGGTGTAGAGGGTGACCCGCCGCCCGGAGAGGCGTCGCTCGTCGACGGCCGCCAGCGTCCCGTCCCGGCGGAAGTGCAGCTCGCGCAGGGAGCTGCCGTCGTCGTCCTCCTCGACCCGCACGAGCTCGCCGGGGGCTCCTTGCGTGCGGACGGTCGCGACGGCGCCCGGCTGGGGCGCGACCCGCTCGTCGGGCAGCGCGCGGATGTCCTCCCACACGTTGTGCAGCGTGACCCCCGGGACCAGCTCGCCACGCTCGAGGAGCGTGGTCTGCATCGCCTCGACGTCGAGGGTGGCGGAGAAGGTCAGGATCTGGACCGGGACCCCTGCCTCCTCGACGAAGGTTCGTGAGCGGCGCAGCAGCGCCGACGTCATGCCGCCGTAGTCGGACGGGATCGACCAGGTGGCGGCGGCGTAGCTTCCCTGCGGGAACGGGGCGTCCGTGCGGCGTCCGGAGGTTCTGGGCACCGCACCATCGTAGTGGCGGGCCGGGCAGGGCAGCACGAACGCGACCTGCATGTTCATCCGGGCTCAACCCGCCGGCCACCACGCCGTCGCCCCTGCGTGCTTCCCTGGCCGGGTGAGCGCACTGGTCGAGTCCCCGCTGCAGCTGCTGTGCGCCGTCGAGGCGTACGCGGCCGGGCACGTCACGCCGCCCGCCGCGACGCAGGCCCGGATCGTGGCCCGCTCCGACGTCCCGACCCTCGCCACCGCCGTCGGCGCCGTCCGGGACCTCGGTCTGCCCGACGGCGTCGACGTCACCGTGGGGCCCGTGAGCCGGACGCTCGGCGGCGACCCCGTGCACCTGGTCGGCGACCCCTTCTCCGGAGTCTTCCAGACCGCCCTGGCGCGCGGCACCGCCCCGGGTCGCATCGTGGTCGTCGACGACGGCCTGGCGACGCTCGACATGGCCCGGCGGCTCGTGGAGGCCGAACCGATGGTCCGGCTTTCCACCCCGACGGGCCCCCTGCGCTACACACTCGGCGCGGTCACCACGCGGCGGCTGCGCCGCCTCGCGCGGGCCGGTCGGCTGACGATGTGCACCATGCTGCCCCTGGACGACGGCCTCACCGCGGGGCTCACCGCGCTCGGCGTCGAGGTCGTCGAGCACTCCTTCGCCTGGTTGGGCTCACGGTCCGACGCCGGCGCACCGCCCGCGATCGAGGAACCGACCGTGGTGGTCGGCTCCGGGCTCGTCGCCGACCGGCTGGTGCACGCCGACCAGTACGCCGCCTGGCTGGCGGGTCTCGCCGCCGACGGGCCGGTCCGCTACATCCCGCACCGCCGCCACGACGCGCTGGTCACCGCGCTCTTCGAGCGGCTGCCCGGGGTCCGGGTCGACGTCCCGGGCGCCCCGGTGGAGATCCGGCTGCGCCGGCTCGGCGCCGACCAGCGGGTCGTCTCCCTGCCGTCCACGTCCGCGGTGACCCTCACCCGCCTCCTCACGCCGCGCGGCGTCGCCGTGCTGCCGCAGGACGTGCCCGACTCCTGGTGGACGCCGCGGGCGACCCCTGCCCTGCGCGAGCACCTCGGCGTCGCCGCGGGCCTCGCGCGGGCGGCCGACGCCGGACGCTCCGCCGAGCGCCCGGCCCGGCCGGCCAGCCGGCCGGGGCGGCGCACCAGCCCCGTCGCATGACGGTGCGTGTCCTCGCGGTCGCCGACTCCGACTCCTATCTCAAGTGGGCGGCGTGGAGCCTGGCCCGGCTCCGGGACGACCGCGGCACCCCGGCCCTCGTGCCCGCGGCGGTCGTGGTCCGGTCTCCCCTGGCACCGACGCCCGAGCAGTCGGCGGCGGCGGTCGCCGGCACCGGCCTGGCGGCGCCGCCGGTGCTGTCGCCGGGCGCGCTCGCGCGGCTCGTCAGAGCACGCCGGCCGGACGTGGTGCTCGTCGCCGCGACGGGGCCGGTCGCCGAGCTGGTGGCGCGGCGGGTGCTGCGGGCCACGCGCTCCGGACGGCGTCCGGCACTGGTCACGGGGCTGCCCGGCATGGCGCTGCCCGCCACGCAGCACGGCACCGGGTGGCGGCGGTGGGCCGACGCCTTCGTGGTGCACGGCCGCCACGAGGCCGAGCCCTACCGGACCGCGTTCGCCCGGCACGGCGCCGCCCCGCTGGTCCTGCTGTCGCGGCTGCCGTTCCTCGACGTGCCGAGCGCGCCCACCGACCACGTCCCGCCGCCCGTCGCCCCGCACCGCGTGGTCCTGGCGGCCCAGGCGAAGGTGCCGACCACCCGCGACGAACGGGTCCGGCTGCTCGACGGCCTGGCACGCCTCGCCGACGACGGCTTCGAGGTCACGGTCAAGCTGCGGGCCCGCACGGGCGAGCGACAGACGCACAACGAGCCCTACCCGCTCGACGCCCTGTGGACGGCCGAGCACCGCCGCCTGGGGCGGTCGGTCGACGAGGTGGGCTTCGCCGTCGGCCCGATGTCCGACCACCTCACCCCGGGCACCGCCCTGCTCACCGTGAGCTCGACGGCCGGGCTGGAGTCGCTCGCGCGCGGGCTGCCGACGGTCTTCCTCACCGACTTCGGGGTGGGGCCCGAGCAGCTCAACGAGGCCTACGTCGGCTCCGGCTGCCTGGCCGCGCTGGACGAGGTCGCGGCGATCCTGCGCGCCGGCGGCCCCACGCCCGAGCCCGGCTGGTGCGAGGCCGGCTACCTGCACCGCGGCGACGAGCTGGGCCCGGCGGTGCGCGCGCTCGCCGAGCGGGCCCGGGCCGGCACGCTCGAGCCGCGGACCGCCGTCGTGCCCTGGTCGTGGCCGCGGTACCTGTGGTCGACGACGCGCTCGGCGCTGCCCGCGACGCTCTCCGCCCGGCTCACCCGCTGAGGGTCAGGCGCGGTGGTCGGCGGCCGCCCTGGCCGTCAGGCCACGCACGAACCCGGAGCCCCAGCACACGTGCATGACCACGAGCACCACGGGCAGCACCAGCGCCGCCCGGCGGCGCAGCACCGGTCGGCGCGACGCCGCGTGGCCGGCCGCGAGGAGCACGCCCAGCAGGTAGGCCGCCGGCAGCGCGACACCCGCACCCACCACCGCGGCCGAGCCGACGGCGGCGCCGCACGCCACCAGCAGCAGCGCCAGGCCGAGGAACAGGACGAGCACCGGTGGGGCCAGGTAGCGCAGGCCCGCCGTGGAGGGGTCCCGCCGCACGACCTCGCGCCGCCACATGCCCGTGCGCCAGAACTGCTTCGCCACCGCTCCCAGCGTGCGCCGCGGGCGGTACTCCACCACCAGCGAGGGGTCGAACCACAGCAGGCCACCCGCCCGGCGCAGGCGCAGGCAGAGGTCCCAGTCCTCCGCCCGGAAGAGGGTCGGGTCGTAGCCGCCCACGGCCTGCACCGCGGCCCGCCGGAACGCGCCGAGGTAGACGGTCTCCGCCGGACCGGCGCGGCCGCCCGTGTGGAACGACGCCGGGCCGATGCCGGCCGGGTGGCTCATCGCCCGCGCCGCCGCCTCCTGGACCGTGCCCTCACCCACGGGGGTCATCACCCCGCCCACACCCACCGCACCGGTGGACCGCAGGAGCTCGATGCAGCGCCGCACGTAGTCCGACGGCAGCTCGGTGTGGCCGTCGACCCGCACGACGACGGGGTGGTCGGACGAGTCGTCGGCGCCGGTGCCGTGCTCGATCGCCAGGTTCAGGCCGATCGAGCGCGACCCCGTCGGGTTGTCCACGACGGTGATGCGGTCGTCCTCCGCGGCGAGCCCGGCGGCGATCGCGGCCGTGGCGTCGTGCGAGGGGCCGACGGCGAGCACGAGACGCAGGTCGCCGTCGTGGTCCTGCCGCAGCACCGACCGGACGGCCGCGGCGAGGTAGGCCTCCTCGTCCCGGACGCACGCGACGACGGTCACGCCGCACGTGGGCGCCAGGTCCTCGGCGGGCCGCAGCAGGGTCTTCTCGTCGGGTTCAGCCATCCATCTCGCCCTTCACGGCGGCGACGGCGGCCCGCAGGTCGTCGCCCGCCCCGGCGTACCGCCGTCGCACGAGCCGTCGCAGCCGGCCGCCCAGGAGGCGCCGGTCCACGGCGTCCGCCATCGCGACGACCCGTGGCGAGCGCCAGCGCGGCACGGGCAGCCCGCCCGGCAGCCCCAGCGCGGTGAGCCGCTTGCGGCGGAACCACAGCCGCAGGCTGGTGTCGTCCAGCTCGCGCAGCAGGTCGGCGGTCTCGTCGCGGAACCGCGCCAGGAGCTGCGGCTGCTGGCAGTAGGAGACGGCGCGGACCAGCCGCTGCATCGCCGCGGGGTCCGCCCACCGCCCGCCGGGTCGGCCGAGCGCGTCGATCGCGACGGCGGGGACCCGGTTGGAGTTCGGGTACGGCTCGAGGCGCTCGAGCAGCATGCGGGTACCGACGTTCTGGGTCGGCACGTCGTAGAGGGCGCCCGCCGTGGCGAGCGCCGTCGAGAAGCACGACACGACGAGGCCGGGCACCGACTCGCCGTACAGGGACTCGGCCAGCACCGCCGCAGGGGCCACCTCCAGCTCGACGCCGAGGGACCGAGCGTGCTCGACCAGCTCGGCGGTGCCCTGGCGGGGTGCCGACGGGTGCGGCTTGAGCAGCACCCGCGTGAACCCGCGGTCGGCGGCGACCTGGACCATCCGGCGGTGCAGCGCGGCCTCCTCGGCCTCGGTGAGGAGGCCGATCGCCGCCATGTACTGGCCCAGCAGCAGGGCGTACGAGCCGGCGTCGGGCAGCCGCTCGGCGAGCGTGCGCGGCACGACGGCGGAGTGGCCGTTCGTCGGGCCCTCGCGCTCGGCGCGGGCGACGTCCGCCGCGACGGCGTGCTCGGTGAGCGCACCGACGATCTTGCGGAACGACTCGCCCGGCACGACGACGCCGGGGACGTCCCACTCGGCGAGCAGCGTCGGCCGCACCCCCGGCAGCAGGTCGAGGTGGAGCAGCCGCTCGATCCGCCCGCCGACCTCGTGCCGCAGGTCGAACCGGGTCGGGCCGTACACCATCAGGCCGTCGGCGTACACGGTGACGGCGGCCGAGGCGAAGATCGCGACCAGCGCGCCGGTCGGGGGCGTGGCCACGGACTCCCCGACGATCTCGAGCGGGCCGTCGCCGAGCTCCCACCGTTCGCGCAGGAGGCGCTCCCACAGCGGCGCGTCCGCGGGCCGCGGCTTCCACTCCTTGGGGTGGAACGGCGTCACCACGTCGTTCCAGGCGACGACGTCGTCGAACCGGTCGGCGAGCGCCGCGAAGGCCGGGCCGGTGGTGAAGGGGTCGGAGCACTCGGGTGCCGGCACGTTGTGCTGCACCACCAGGACGGTCCGCTCCCGCCGGGGCAGCACGCCCGCGTCCCAGGCCGCGGCGACCGTGGCCGCACCGAACAGCGTGGAGGCCGTCACGACCTGCGTGGTCACGTCGCTCACAACGGCACCCCCTGCTTGCGGACGGCGCGCACCCGCTCGGGTCCGAGCGCGGCGACCTGCCGGGCGACGACCTGCTTGTCGAACCGCCCCACCGTCTGCCGGGCCCGGGCGGTCATCGCGTCCCAGACGTCGGCGGGGTAGGCGCTGCGCCGCGCGACGTGGTGGTGGAGCACCGCGAGGACGTCGCGCAGCACCTTGGGCTCGTACTCGTCCAGGCGGTCCCGGCGCAGGCGTTCGAGCACCGTGTCGTAGGCCTCGAGGAAGCCGAGCTGGCGGGCGTCCCCGACGTCGGTGAGCGAGCCCGTCACGGCCCGTCGGTACACGTAGCCGGGTGCGTCCACCACGGCGTACCGGTGGGTGCCGAGGAGCAGGCGCCAGGCCCACTCCCGGTCCTCCGCCGTCGGCAGGTGCTCGTCGAACACGGCCAGGCCGTCGTCGACCACCCGTCGGGAGAGGAACCGGGACGAGACCTGCACGTAGTTGACCATCGTCGACCGCGAGGTGGGCATGATCCCGGTGCGCGGGTCGAGCGGCACGTGGCGCCGGGGCTCGGGGGCCCGCACCCGGCGGCGCTCGTGGCCGTAGGCCTGCACCTGGTCGCACACGAGGAAGTCGACTGCGTACCGTTCGGCGGCGTCGAGCATCGCGGCCAGGTGGCCGGGGAAGTACCAGTCGTCCGGGTCCAGGAACGTGACCCAGCGGCCCCGCGCCTCGCGGACGCCCCGGTTCCGGGCCGCGGACACCCCCTGGGGGGTGCGGTGGTGGACCCAGCGCAGCGCCGGGAGCCGGGACGAGGCCTCCTCCAGCACGGCGAGGGTGTCGTCGGTGGACCCGTCGTCGACGACGACGACCTCCAGCTCGCACAGGTCGAGGTCCTGGCGCTGCAGGCTCCCCAGGGCGTCGGGCAGGTGCCCGGCGGCGTCCCGCGCGGGGACGACGACGGACACCTGCGGTCGTGAGACGGTCATGCGCTCGGCGTCCCCTTCGGTCCTTCGGTGCTGGCGAGTGGGCGCTCAGGCGCCGGTCCGGCGCAGGCGCGACATCGGGGCGAGCTCGCCCGGCATGACCTTCTTCTCGCCGTCGCCCAGGGCCTCCTGGAGGATGCGGATGTCGCGCACGAGGTTGGACAGGCCCTTCGGCTCGAGCGACGCGGCGTGGTCGGAGCCCCACATCGCGCGGTCAAGGGTGATGTGACGCTCGACGGCGACGGCGCCGAGCGCGACGGCCGCCAGCGAGATCTGCAGGCCGGTCTCGTGGCCGGAGTAGCCGACGGGCACGCCGTACCGCTCCTGCAGCGTGGTGATCGTGCGCAGGTTGGCCTCCTCGGGAGGCAGCGGGTACGTCGACGTGGAGTGCAGGATCACGAGGTCGTCGGTGCCGAGGATCTCCACGGCGGCGTCGATCTGCTCCAGGGTCGACATGCCGGTCGACAGGATGAGCGGCTTGTCGGTGTCGGCGAGCGCCCGCAGCAGCTCGTGGTCGGTCACGGACGCCGAGGCGATCTTGTGCGTCGGCACGCCGAACTCCTCGAGGAACGCGACCGAGGGCACGTCCCACGGGGAGGCGAACCACTGCACGCCCTGCGCCTTGGCGTACTGGTCGATCTCGGAGTACTGCTCGTGCTCGAACTCGACCTTGTACTTGTACTCCAGGTAGGTCATCTCGCCCCACGGGGTCTGGCGGATCTTGTCCCGCTGGTCCTTCGGGGTGGAGATCTCCGGGGTGCGCTTCTGGAACTTCACGGCCTGGCAGCCGGCGGCCACCGCGACGTCGATGAGCTGCTTGGCGATCTCGACGTCACCGTTGTGGTTGATGCCGATCTCCCCGATCACGTACACGGGCTCGCCGGTACCCACGGCGTGCTCTCCGATGTGGACGGGCTGGGCCGGGGCGGTGGAGGTGGCGGTCATGACGGGGTCCTTCCGGTGGATGGTGATGCGGTCGCAGATCTCGCGGACGGCGCCGTGGCCGCCTCGCGCTTCGGTGACGACCCGCGCGGCGGCGAGCACGTCGGGGTGGGCGTCGGCGACGGCCACGGGCCAGCCGACGACGCGCAGGGCGGGGAGGTCGTTGACGTCGTTGCCGACGTAGGCGACCCGGTCGGGGTCGAGCCGGTTCGCGGCGCACCAGTCGCGCAGGGCCGTCGCCTTGTCGTCGATGCCCTGCAGGACGTCGACGCCGAGCTTGCGGGCCCGCGCGGTGACGACGGGGTTGGTCTCCTTGGACAGGATGAGCAGGGGGACGCCGGCGGACCGGAGGTGTCCGACCCCGAGCCCGTCGCCGCGGTGGACGCGCACCTGCTCGACGCCGTCCTGGGAGACGTAGACGCCGTCGTCGGTGTGCACGCCGTCGAAGTCGGTGACGAGTGCGTCGACGTCCATCCCCTCCGGTGCCGAGCGTCGAGGTTCTGACCGCTTTGCGCGGTCAATGCGGTCAG
>NZ_JALKAT010000050.1:0-13267 GCF_023015685.1 Isoptericola sp. S6320L | reverse complement strand
TGGCATTGACTATCAAGCACACTGTTGAGTTCTCAAACAACCGACGCACACCATCCACGACCGGAACACCGTCCCGACCCCGTCCGGGGCAACCCCTCTAACTTAGCAGTTCCGATATCTCCGTGCAAATCGCTCGAATCTCTGATTCGTGCCATTTCGGTGATTCCGAACCCGCCCCACTCTATCAGAGCGCGCATGGCGTTCCGATCCAGAAGGATGTGGTTTTCAGCTCCGGCCCGGCCACCGGTACCCAGCCCGTGGGCTGTCTCCTCAGTGTCCGTCGGCCCGTCGGGCTGACTCAGAGAACATTACAGACGTCTCCGCCCCGCCGTCAACGCGGCAGGACGTGGCGCGCGCCACTCCCCGGGGCCGGCCCTCGGGGGTAGGCGCAGGCGTGTCGTCGACGACCGTCCCGCGAGAGCGAGGACGGCCCTGCTCCGACCTCGCGTGGGGGCCGGAGCAGGGCCGTCGGCAGCAGCTGCGCCCCGGTCAGACCGTCGCGGGCGTGGCGGGGGCCGTAGCGAGTCGCCGGGCCTCGACGAACTCCTCCTCGACGTCCGCGCCGGGCCGTGCGGTCAGCAGGCTCACCACGACGGCGGCCACCAGACCCACGACGAAGCCGGGGACGATCTCGTAGAGCGAGTCGGACAACGGGCTGCGGCCCCAGGCGAAGGCGACCACCGCACCACCGACCATCCCGGTGAGCGCACCCCACCGGGTCAGCCGGCGCCAGTACAGGCTGAGCAAGACGATCGGTCCGAACGCCGCGCCGAACCCTGCCCAGGCGAACCCGACCAGGTCGAGGATCGTCGTCGTGCGGTCCATCGCGATGAGACCGGCGACGATCGCCACCGTGAGCACGCCGGCACGGCCGAGCATGACCTGCGCGCGGGCGGAGAGGTCGCGCCGCGTCGTCATCTTCACGAGGTCCTCGACCAGCGCGGAGGACGAGACGATCAGCTGCGAGGAGATCGTCGACATGATCGCTGCGAGCACCGCGGCGAGGACGAGCCCCGCGACGACCGGGTGGAACAGCGTCTGGGCCAGGAAGAGGAAGACCGTCTCCGGGTTCTCCAGCGCCAGCCCGTTGACGTTGACGTAGGCGACACCGATCAGGCCCGTCAGGACGGCGCCGATCCCGGTCAGGATCATCCACGAGATACCGATGCGACGCCCCACCGTGGCGTCGGCGGGCGAACGCATCGCCATGAACCGGACGATGATGTGCGGCTGCCCGAAGTACCCGAGACCCCAGGCGAGGGCCGAGATGATCCCCGTGGCGGAGGCGCCGGCGACGAACGACAGGTGGTCGGCGGCAGCCGCCGTGTCCGCCGCGAGGATCCCCTCGCGCACCACGTCCCAGCCGCCCATCTCGACGATCGCCACGATCGGCACGGCGATGAGTGCCAGGAGCATGAGGAGGCCCTGCGCGACATCGGTCCACGTCGCGCCCAGGAAGCCGCCGAACAACGTGTAGGCGAGCGTGACGCCACCGACCACGAGCAGACCGGTCGTGTAGCTCATGTCGAACGAGCTCTCGAAGAACGTGCCGCCCGCGACCATGCCGGACGAGACGTAGAAGGTGAAGAACACCAGCACGATCGCGCCGGCTGCGATGCGCAGCAGGCGGGAGGTGTCTCGGAGCCGGTTCTCGAAGAAGCTCGGGATCGTGATGGAGTTGTTCGAGACCTCCGTGTAGGCGCGCAGGCGTGGCGCCACGAACTTCCAGTTCAGCCAGGCACCGATCGTCAGGCCGATGGCGATCCATGCCTCCACGAGGCCGGAGAGATAGATAGCGCCGGGAAGCCCCATCAGCAGCCAGCCGGACATGTCCGACGCGCCGGCGCTCAGCGCCGCGACCCCCGGATGCAGCCGTCGGCCGCCCAGCATGTAGTCGTCGAGGTCGTTCGTCCTGCGGAACGCGGCGTAGCCGATCCCCAGCATCAGAGCCAGGTAGGCCACGATGGCGATCGTCGTCCAGGTCTGATCGCTCATGCGATCGTTCACCCTCTCGTACGTCGTGCAGCGTCTCGCGCCCGGCGCTCCGTCGCGCCGCGCGCCCTCCGCCGCTCAGCCGCGGCGGGGTGGGGCCAGGTCAGTTCCGTCCGACGTCAGGATCGCTGCCGCCGACGTGCCTCGCTGCGGTACCGCCCCACAGGGCCCAGCAATGAGAAACGGCTCGACCCCTCGGGGATCGAGCCGTCATCTCAGCGTGCGCCCGGAGGGATTCGAACCCCCAACCTTCTGATCCGTAGTCAGATGCTCTATCCGTTGAGCTACGGGCGCAGATCATCCCGGCGCTCGCGCACCGGCCGACGAGAACATTACCGTGCCGACTGCCGATCCCCAAACCGGGAACCGCCATCGTGACCGACGCCACCGTGGCCGTGCACAGATGTCCTCACCCACAGAAAAGACCCCGGGCGTTGAGCTCCGGAGTCTTCCTGGCGGAGACGGGGGGATTTGAACCCCCGAACGGGTTGCCCCGTTACCACCTTAGCAGGGTGGCGCACTAGACCAGACTATGCGACGTCTCCTCGCAACAGGCAGGCCTCAGCCTCTGCTGCGGCGCCCAGACTACCGGTCGGAAGGCCCACGGAGCAAAAGCCAGGCCCCGGGGCACGCCCGGGAGCCGACCGCACGGCTCCCACCAGCAAGGGCATCGGCGGAGGGCGGGGGATTCGAACCCCCGGTGCGGGGTTGCCGCACAACGGTTTTCAAGACCGTCACATTCGGCCGCTCTGTCAGCCCTCCCAGGCCCCGCAGTCTAGCGGGGCCGCGACCCGTGACGGACGACGGCCGGCCCGTGGGCCGACGCCCACCGACCGGCCGCCCTCCGCACGCACCGGTCAGCTCGGGGCGCCGCCGGACCTCAGCTGACGCATGGCGAGCTGGACGAGCGAGATCAGGGTCTGCTTCGTGGCTGCCCGGGAGCGAGCGTCCGTGTAGAGCATCGGCACGTGCGCCGGGATCTGCAGCGCCTCACGGACGTCCTCGAGCCGGTGCTTGGCCACACCGTCGAAGCAGTTGACGCCGACCACGAACGGGATGCCCCGCTGCTCGAAGTAGTCGATCGCCGGGAAGCACTGCTCGAGCCGGTCGGTGTCCACCAGGACGACGGCACCGATCGCACCGCGCACCAGGTCGTCCCACATGAACAGGAAGCGGTCCTGACCCGGCGTCCCGAACAGGTACAGCCAGAGGTTCCCGGGCAGCGACACTCGCCCGAAGTCCATGGCCACCGTCGTGGTCGTCTTGCGGTCCGTCACCCCGCCCGCATCGTCGACGCCGACCGAGTGCTCCGTCATCGCAGCCTCGGTGTTGAGCGGCTCGACGTCCGAGATGGAGCCGATGAAGGTCGTCTTGCCGACGGCGAACCCACCGGCGACGACGATCTTCGTGACGGTCGGCGCCGCACCGCCGGCGTCTCCGGACGGCTTGGCCCCCGCCGTGGGAGCCGTCTGCTGCGCCGACGACTGCTGCTGCGAGGGCTGTCCGGTCGGGGCAGCCTGCTGGCTGACCGTCCCCTGAGGGGCGGTGGCCACGGGCGACCCACCGTTCGCCTGCTGCTCGGGAGCCGACTGCGTGGGGGCCTGCGGGGCGTTCGACATCTGCTGCTTCTCCTGGGGTGCACCCGCCTCGGCGCGCGTCGATCCACCGAGCACGCTCTGGCGCACCGGTGAGCTGGTCCGGGGGCCGCCGAAGGGTGACGGCGCGCCGGCGGTGGTCGCGTTCAGCCCGCCCGCCGGCGGCGAGACCGGCGCCCACGTGGGCGCCAGACTGCCGGAGCCCCCGGGCGCCGCGCTGTCAGAGGGTGGAAATGCCATTGAGAACACTCTCCAAGACGCTCAGGGAAAGCCCCGAGTGGTTGCTGCCGTGGCCCGTGTGGACGTTCACCGGGGCCGAGGTGTGCACGGTGATGTGGCCCTCCTCCTGCATGTCCGCCACGAGGATGCGGACCACCCCCAGGGGGAGCTTCAGAAGGGCCGAGAGCTCGGCGATCGACACGTACGTGTGTGCCGCGTGCTGCAGGATCGCGCGCTTCTCAGGAGTGAGCCCGAAGCTGCTGACCGCCCCGGGCATGACCTCGACCAACGCCTCGAGCGGCAGGTCGGACAGGGAGGACCGGACGCGGCCACCCGTGACCGCGTAGGGACGCACCGTGGAAGCCTCGTAGCCGTCTGCGGAGTGCGTACCCAGGGAACCGAACGGTGCGTGCGTCATCCTCTATCTCATCCAACCTGCGCTGAGCGCGTCGTGCCGTCGACGGGAAGGCTGCCCCGCATCTCGGAGATGAGCTGGGGCGTGAGGGTGGCCTCGGTACGGGACACCAGCAGCGCCATCTCGTAGCCGATGAGGCCGATGTCGCAGTTCGCCTCGGCCACGACGGCGAGGACCGAACCGTTCGAGACGTTCATCAGGAAGAGGTAGCCGTTGTCCATCTCGATGATGGCCTGGCGGACGTTGCCACCACTGAGCTGGCGCGAGGCGCCACGGGTCAGGCTCGACATCCCCGATACGATCGCGGCGAGCTGGTCGCCGCTGGTCCGGTCGAGGTGGTCCGACATCGCCATGAGCAGACCGTCCGCAGAGACCACCAGGGTGTGGCGGCTGCCCGGGACGGTCCGGACGAAGTTGTCGAGAAGCCACCCGAAATTGGTCGCTTCAGTACTGAGGGTCACGCTTCCTCCTCGTCAGGTGCGCTGAGTGCGCAGGTCACCGCTGCTGCGGAGACGATCCAGGGACATCATTCACGGTCAGGGGGTCATCCGTCGAGGCCCCGTCACCCGGTTGCCTCGGAACGTCCACGGGCGGTCGCCGACTGGAAGGCCGACAGCCGCGCGCGCAGCTGCTCCGGATCACGTTCGATGCGGGCCGAGAACCGGTCCGCGGACGCGGGCTGCTCGGCGTTCCTGCTCCGGCGGGCCAGGCCGTTCGCGGCCACCGGTGCCACCGCGGTGGGTCGGTACGTCTGCTCCTCGTTGCTGGTCGTCACGTTCTCTTCCTGGAAGACGCCGCGCTGCATGAGCGTGGACATCTCCTCGTACAGGACGGCCGAGGCCATCCACTCGGAGCGTGCCTCGACGGTGTCGGGCACGTAGTGGGGATCGAGCGGGTCCGCCTTGGCGTCCCCGGTAGCACGCAGCGGGAGCACGGACTCGCCGTAGGACCTGGCCACCGGCCGGCCCTCGTCCGCCGACGCCGCGAAGGCCGGTGCGGCGGGTTCCTCGGCCGGCGCCGGCTCGGCCGGGCGCGGCGTGGGGAGCGGGACGTCCTCGACGACCGGCGGCTGGTAGGCCACCGGCGCCGGTCGCTCCGGGGCGAACGGCTGCGGCTCCGCCGCGCGCGGCGCCTGCGGCCACCCGCTGTCGGGACGCGGCGCCTCCTGGACGGGCTGCAGCGCAGAGCGGTCGGGCGCGGAGCCCGCGGAGTCCGCGCTCACGGCGAGCGTCGGCGAGGTCAGGGGGTCGACGCCGCGCGCCGAGCCGACCGGCTCCGCCGATGAACCGTTGGTGACCGAGTCGGCCGCCGCGGCCGCGGTCTCCGCCACGGCGGGCTTGCGACCGAAGAGCCCACGCTTCCGCGACCCCTGGGCCGGTGCCGCCTCGCCACGCCGGTTCGGCAGGTCGGACATCAGGTCCTCGAACGCCGGCAGGGAGGTGAACCCGGAGTCCTCCGACTCCGCCGTCTCGTCCCGGCCACGCTCGGCAGCAACCGGCTCGCTCCGGGTCGGCTCGCTCTGGACGGGCGCGCTCGGGGCCGGTGCGGTCGCCGGAGCAGGGGCCGCCACGGACGGCGACCGGGCGGGCTCGGGTTCCTCGGCGACCGGGCTGAAGGCCACCGGCACGTCCGCCGGGTCGTCGGTCACGGCGTCGAGCTGGAGAGTGCCGTCACCGGCGCCCTCCTCGAGCCGCTCCATCGAGCGGAAGCTCGAGAAGAGTCCCGTGCGCTGCTCGGGCTCGATCGGCGCGGCCGGCGGCTCGTCCTGGGGCAGCAGCGGCATCGCTCCCGAGTGGGCGCTCGGCTCCTGCGCACCCTCGGAGGGACGCTGACGGCTCGGCAACGAGCTGCCCGACATCGCCACCTCGCTCGGCGGCGACCACGAGGCGTCCTCGGTCTGCTCCGCGGCGGACTCGTCCATGTGCGGCGTGGCCAGGGGCGGCAGGACGATCGACTCGGTCGGCAGCCCCTCGTCACCCCGACGGCGACGCGGCATGCCGGTGGACGTGGTCCCGTCCGTGAGCGCGTCCAGGTCGACCGGCTGAGCCGTCGGCGGCTCGGGCTGCGGCATCCCGAAGGACGACTGGACGGACTGCCGGTGGTCGACCGGCTGCGGCCGGGCGGCCGGCATCGGCATCGCCGACGTCGGTCGGCGGTCGATCGTGCCCTCCTCGGCGTACCGGCTCTCCGGCGCCTGCGCGGCGACGGGCGCCGGGGCGGAGGGGCTCGAGGCCGTCCGGGGGTCGGCGGGCACCGTGGCCGGCACCGCGGTGGTCAGGCCGGTCTGAGCCGGTTCCTGACCGATCTGGGCCACCGCCTGCTGCGTGGTGGTCTCGAGCGGGTCGGTCGGCTGCGGCAGGGGTACCGCGTCGTCGGCGAGGAAGAGCTCCGACGGGAACGCGACCGTGACCGTGGTGCCCTTGCCGCCCTGGCCGGCGCTGAACTCGACGACGGCGCGCAGGCGGACGGCGAGCCGGCCGACGACGAAGAGGCCGAGGCGCTGGGCGCCCACCGCGTCGGAGGCGGTGGTCGAGGCGACCTTGTGGTTGGCTTCCGCGATCTCCTCGGCCGACATGCCCAGGCCGTGGTCGCGGACGGTCACGACGACACCCCGCTCGTCGCGGGCGGTGGACACCTCGACCGGCGTGTGCGGCTCGGAGAACATGGTGGCGTTCTCGAGCAGCTCGGCGATGAGGTGCGCCGCGTTGAGCGCGTTGTGACCGAGCATCTGCGGGTCGGTGTGCAGGCTGAGCCGCACCCGGTCGTAGAGCTCGATCTCGGACGACGCGGTCCGGATCACGTCGGAGACGGGCATCGGGTTGCGGACGCGACGGCCGGAGTCGATGCCGGCGAGGACCAGCAGCGACTCGGCGTTGCGGCGCATCCGGGTGGCGAGGTGGTCGAGCCGGAAGAGGTTCGACAGCGTGCTCGCGTCCTCCTCCGACCGCTCGAGCTCGTCGAGGAACGCGAGCTGGCGGTTGAGCAGCACCTGGTCGCGGCGCGCGACGTTGACGAACATCTCGGCGATCGAGCCACGGAGCGCCGCCTGCTCCCGGGCGACCTCCATCGTGGTCTCGTTCACCTGGTTGAACGCGTGGGCCAGGCGGCCGATCTCGTCGTCGGACTCGACCGGGATCTGCACCAGGTCGATGTCAGGCGACTGGCCCGGCACCGCCATCTGCTCGACCATCTGCGGCAGGCGCTCGCGGACGTCCGCCGTGGCGACGGTCAGGCGCCGCAGCGGCGAGACGATCCGGCGGGCGATGACCAGTGCGATGACGAGCGACAGCAGCACGATGCCGAACGTGGCGACCAGCGTACCGATCGCCTGGTTGCGGGCGGCGTCGGAGACGTCCTGCGCGTAGGTCACCGTCTCGGCACGGACCTCGTCGCGCACCGGCTGCATCTGGTCGATCCAGGACTGCGAGAGCTCGGACCAGGCCGCCGCGTCCCGCTGGTTGATCCGGGAGAAGTCGAGGAACTGCAGCTGGAAGCGCAGCGCGTCCAGCTCGTCGGAGTACGCCGGGAGCTGGATGCCGAGGCCCAGCCGGTCGACGCGGTCCTGCGCAGCGGCGCGCAGCTCGTCGGTGGTGTTCAGCGCGGTGACCATCTGGCTCATGAGGTCGCCGTTGGGCGTCTCGTTGGGGCCGGCCGCGGCGGCGCGTGCGGCCTCGGCGAGCCCGAGCGCCACGATCGGCCGCTCGTAGGTGTTCGCCAGCATCGCCTCGTCCATCGCGACGTAGGCGTTCAGGCGCTCGGCGAGGGCCGAGTCGGTCGAGGCGGCGGAGAGCGCCCGGGGGATGTTCAGCGCCCGCTCGATGAGCTCGCCGTACTGCGCGGTGGCGGAGGCGGGCGTGATCTGGCCGGCGATCACGTCGGTCTGCAGGTCGTCGACCGCGCGCCGGTCCTCCAGGGTCGCGTTGATGGCGTCGCGGACGTTGGTGCTCAGGAGGTCGGTGTCGAGCGCCGCCAGCGCGTCGTTGCGCGCGTCGACCGCCTCGTCCGTCTGCTCCTGGGCCTCGACGAGACGGTCCATCGCGCCCTCGACGTCGTTCAGCGCGGCCACGGACAGCGCACGCTCCGCGGCCATCGCGGTACCGGCGCGGTCCTGCAGCTCGAGGCTGTCCACCAGGCTCGACGTCTGGCTGGACTGGATCATGTCCTGCAGCGCGCCCCACGAGATGTACGTGGCGGCCAGAAGTAGGACGAAGATCGGCACGGCGAGTGTCGCAAGGATCTTCCCGCGAACGCCCAACCTGCGGAGCATGGGGACCTCTCTCCATCACTGATCGTTCGGAGCGTCGAGAGGCGTCCCGCCTTCGCTGTCTCCGGTGTTCATCGCACCTGAGGGGGCTCCTCTGGTCACTCGACGCCGCGCGCGAGTAGCCTCCCTGTGTGTGCGAGCCGTCACGATATCGGGCGAACGCCCCGCAGGGAAACTCACCACAACTGACGTCAACCTACCCGAACCGGACACCGGAGAGGTACTGATCGACGTCGCCTCGAGTGGCGTCAACCGCGCTGACCTGCTACAACGCGCCGGACTCTACCCTCCGCCGCCCGGCGCTCCCGAGTGGCCGGGTCTCGAGATTTCGGGTACGGTCCGCCGCCTCGGAGCGGGCGTGTCGTCCCGGCGTGTCGGTGACCAGGTGGTCGCGCTGCTGGCCGGGGGCGGTTACGCCGAGCAGGTCGTCGTGCCCGCGGGGCAGACGCTGCCGGTGCCTGACGGTGTCGATCTCGTCGATGCCGCCGCCCTGCCCGAGGCCGTCTGCACCGCCTGGACCAACCTCGTGGACACGGGACGCCTGCGCCGGGGCGAGACGCTCCTGGTGCACGGCGGGTCCGGCGGTGTCGGCAGCGTCGCCGTCCAGATCGGCGCCGCCCTGGGCGCACGGGTCGTCGCCACCGCGGGCGGTCCCGAGCGGGCCGCCCGCTGCCGCGAGCTCGGCGCGAGCGTCGCCGTCGACCACCGGGCCCAGGACGTCGTGGCCGCGGTCCGGGAGGCCACGGACGGCCGGGGCGCCGACGTCGTGCTCGACGTGCTCGGGGGCGGGGCGCTGGGCGACAACGTGCGCCTGCTGGCCACCGGCGGACGGCTCGTCGTCATCGGTCTCCAGCAGGGGCGCACGGGCGAGCTCGACCTCGCCCGCCTGATGGCGAAGCGCGCCACGGTGACCGGCACCACGCTGCGGTCGCGCAGCGTGCAGGAGAAGGCCGAGGTCGTCGCGGCCGTCGGGGAGCACGTGTGGCCGATGGTCGCCGACGGCCGGGTGCGGCCCGTGGTGCACGCCCGCCTGCCGCTCGACGAGGCCGACGCCGCGCACGCGCTGCTCGACTCGGGTCAGGTCTTCGGCAAGGTGCTGCTGGTGCCCTGAGGCGCTACTCGCGACCGACGGCCGTCATGACGATCGCCCCGGAGACGAGGACCAGCCCGGCGATCTCCGGCCACGAGGGGATCTGCTGCAGGACGACGGCACCGATCACGGTGGCCGTCGCCGGCAGCACCGCGAGCAGCACCGAGAAGGTCGCCGTGCCGACGCGCCGCAGCACGACCTGGTCCAGCAC
This sequence comes from Isoptericola sp. S6320L, assembly GCF_023015685.1. Lineage (NCBI taxonomy): Bacteria > Bacillati > Actinomycetota > Actinomycetes > Micrococcales > Promicromonosporaceae > Isoptericola > Isoptericola sp. S6320L. The sequence goes on along the minus strand of NZ_JALKAT010000050.1, from coordinate 3,481 downwards.
GTACGGCACGACGGAGGAGCACAGGGCGACCACGAGCAGGAAGCCGAGCAGCGGCAGGTCGAGCACGACCGTCGGCACCGACGCGCCGAAGAACGGGGCGAAGACCAGCGCGCCGACGAGCATGCCCACCGCCAGCCCGTCGATCCCGGCCCCTCCCCCGGCGACGCGCTTGCCCAGGACGATGTAGCCGGCCCAGCACGCGGCGGCGGCGAGGACCGCCACGAGCCCGACGACGACGTCGGCCCGCGGCAGGTCGCCCTCCAACGTCACGCCGGCGAGCAGCACGACGCCGGCGGCGGCGACCACGATGGCCCCACGCTCACGCCAGCCGCGCCCGGTGATCGCCGCGACCGCGACCGGCCCGGTGAACTCGATCGCGACGGCGACGCCGAGCGGCAGGTGGTCGATCCCGACGTAGAAGACGATGTTCATCGCCGCGAGGGCGGTACCGAACAGCCCGGCCGCGACGACGTCGTGCCGCGTCCATCGACGGCGCCAGGGACGTCGCCAGGCGAGCAGCACGACGGCGGCGAGGACGATGCGCCACCAGCTCACGGTGGGCGCGCCGAGGGTGTCGAAGAGCCCGACCGCGACGGCCGCCCCCAGGTACAGCGTCAGGCCCGAGACCACGAAGATCGCGGGAGCGGGCACCCGGTCCAGCGGCCCGCCGGCCACCGACGTCGGCGGGCCGGGCGGGACGGGAGAGGTGGCGTCGGGCACCTGGGGAGCCTACGCCGGGGCGGGGAGGCGCACCGCGCCTGCCGTCCACCGTTCGGGAGATGTGAAGGAATCGCGGCGATAACCTGGACGGGACGTGATCCGTGCCCTAGGTTCGCGTCCGGTCGCCACGCCCGTGACGACCGGACCACCGCACAGAGGGACATCCATGAGCTTCGGCACCGCCGTCAAGACCGTCTTCAGCAAGTACGCCACCTTCTCCGGCCGCGCCCGCCGGTCCGAGTTCTGGTTCTGGGCCCTCTTCGTGTTCCTCGTCGGCGCCGTGCTGGCGATCTTCGTGAGCGCCACGAACGGCCTCACGATCGACGCCGAGACGATGACGCCGACCTTCGGCGCCACCTACTTCGTCGCCGCGCTGATCCAGCTCGCGCTCGTCCTGCCGAACCTCGCGGTGACCGTGCGCCGGCTGCACGACACCAACCGCTCGGGCTTCTGGTGGTTCATCGGCCTCGTGCCGCTGGTCGGCCCGATCGTCCTGCTCGTGTTCGTGATCCTCGAGGGCACGCGCGGCCCGAACCGCTTCGGCCCCGACCCGCGCGTCACCGACGCCGCGGCCCCCGTCGCCCAGGTCTGAGTCCCACCCGGCCCCGCGGTCGGGCGGCCACGGCCGGCCCGGCACCGGTGCGGGGACGGAAGAGCCCCGCGACGTCGTCACTCCCGAAGTGGAGCGCCCCCTGGGGCGCGTGAACGCGACGTCGCGGGGCTCTTGCGTGCCCGCAGCACCCGGCCGGCTCAGCCCTTCACGGCCCCCGCCAGCATCCCCCGCACGAAGTAGCGCTGCAGCAGCAGGAACACGACGAGCGGCACGACCATCGCGATGAAGGCGCCGGCCGTGAGGATGTGCCAGTCGCCACCGCGGGAGCCGGCCAGCTCGGCGACCGCCACCGTCAGCGGCCGGTACTCCGGTGCCGCGAACGTCAGGCCGACGAGCAGGTCGTTCCAGACCCACAGGAACTGGAAGATCCCGAACGCCGCGATGGCCGGGACCAGCAGCGGGAAGAGCACCCGGAAGAAGATCTTCACGTGGCCCGCGCCGTCGACCCGGGCCGCCTCCACGAGGGACCGCGGGATGTCCTTCATGAAGTTGTGCAGCAGGAAGATCGCGAGCGGGAGCGCGAAGATCGAGTGGGAGAGCCACACCGTCCAGAACGAGCCCTGCATGCCCCACTGGTTGTAGTTGGTGAGCAGCGGCACGAGGGTGACCTGGATGGGCACGACCTGCAGGGCGAAGACGCCGACGAACAGCAGGTCGCGGCCCCGGAAGTCGATCCAGGCGAACCCGTAGGCCGCCAGGAGCGCCACCGTGATGGGGATGACCACCGCCGGGATCGTGATGACGAAGGTGTTGACGAACACCTCCGACAGGTTGCTGCCGTTGCCGTAGAGGGCCTGGTCGTAGTTGTCGAGCGTGAACTCGGCTTCTCCGGAGAAGATGCCCGGCAGGACGGTCCACCAACCGCTGGTGCGGATGTCGATCTCGGACCGGAAGGACGTCACGAGGAGCCCGACGGTGGGGATCGTCCAGAGCACCGCCAGGATCACCGCGGTCAGGGAGGCCCAGGGCGACGTGAGGCGCCCCTTGGTCGCGATCGCGCGCTTCTCGAGCCGGCTCAGCTTGCGCGGCTTGGTCGGCCCGGTGTCCTCGGTCTGGGGCACCGAGGTCGGGACGGCGGGAGTGGTGCTCATCGGATCTCCTCCGACCTGCGCATCTGGCGGACGTTGTACGCGACGATCGGGATGACCAGGATGAACAGCACCACGGCCAGCGCAGAGGCCAGTCCCTGGTTGTTCTGCCGGAACGCCTGCGTGTAGAACTCGTTGGCGATGACCTGGGTGCCGAACTGCCCGCCGGTCATGGTCCGGACGATGTCGAAGGCCTTGAGCGTCGCCATGGCGATCGTGGTCAGCACCACCACCAGCGCCGGGCGGATGCTCGGCACGGTGATGTAGCGGAACATCCCCAGCCCGTGCAGGCCGTCCAGCCGCGCGGCCTCGACGATGTCGTCCGGGATGGCCTTGATGGCCGCCGCCAGCACCGTCATGGCGAAACCGGTCTGGATCCAGATCATCACGAGGATGAGGAACCCGGTGTTCCACGGCTCACCGATGAGGAACTGCTGCGGTGGCAGGCCGAGCCAGACGAGCACCTGGTTGAGGAGACCGATCTGCGCGACGCCCGGCTGGTCGGGTCGGAACTCGTAGACGAATCCCCAGATGATCGAGGCACCGACCATCGAGATCGCCATCGGGATGAAGATCATCGTCTTGGCGACCTTCTCGAAGCGTGCCCGGTCCACCAGCACGGCGTAGACGAGTCCGATCAAGGTGCTCAGCAACGGCGCCAGGATGACCCACGCCGCCGTGACGACCAGCACCTTCTGGAACGTCCCGACCGTGAGCATCTGGACGTAGTTGTCCACACCCACGAACTCCGTGCTGGTGCGGTTGAAGACCGACTTCCAGAGGGTCTCCAGCCCGGGACGCAGCAGCCCGAACGCGATGAGCAGGAGCGCCGGCCCCACGAACCCGACGGCGACCACCCACGACGGGATGCGCCGCGGCCGGTCCACCAGGAACAGGATCAGGCTCATCACCCCCGCGAAGAGGAGGATCGCCACCGCCATCACCGCGAACTTCTGCCCCGGGGTATCGGGTTCGAGCAAGAACTCCGTCAACCAGTCCACGACTCACCTCCGCACAAGATAGGGCCGGTCCGGCCCGTCGGACGCGCGCGGCGTCCGAC